>NZ_BAEV01000243.1 GCF_000246895.1 Clostridium arbusti SL206
CTAATTAAAGATTAAAATTTACAAAGGTTTTGTTCATTGTTTATTTCTACTTTACTTTATTTCACTATGCAATTTTCAAAGTACACTTCTTTTAAGAGAATTAA
>NZ_BAEV01000242.1 GCF_000246895.1 Clostridium arbusti SL206
GGGCTTATAGCTCAGCTGGTTAGAGCGCACGCCTGATAAGCGTGAGGTCGATGGTTCGAGTCCATTTAAGCCCACCATTTTGGAACAGTTGTTCCAAAATTATAT
>NZ_BAEV01000241.1 GCF_000246895.1 Clostridium arbusti SL206
AATTTGGTTTACTAGCTCAGTTGGTAGAGCACATGACTTTTAATCATGTTGTCCGGGGTTCGATTCCCCGGTAAGCCACCAAAAACATCCTTATTATTAAGGATGTTTTTTTATTT
>NZ_BAEV01000240.1 GCF_000246895.1 Clostridium arbusti SL206
ACCTTAATTAAGTCTATTTTTGGTTTAGGTAACATTGAAGCCAAAAATAACTGCAATAATAGGTACAATGGTTAAACTAGATACAGCTGCATGTATTCCATGATTATCTGATACCA
>NZ_BAEV01000239.1 GCF_000246895.1 Clostridium arbusti SL206
TTATGCCTTCTATATCTTTAAATGATTAGAGCAAAACCTTTATTTATATTAGAAACAATTTATTTTTACTAATTTACGTACTTACTTAGTTTATTAACTATTTTTGTTTGTTTTCTACTTT
>NZ_BAEV01000238.1 GCF_000246895.1 Clostridium arbusti SL206
CTTGATCCTCTCTTTCAAGTTCTTCCGTAATATTCTTTTCAGTAGTTCTATCCACTTGATTAAGAATATCTACTATAGTTTCAACCCCACCAAGCACAGTTACATCAGATCTTACTACAGAGG
>NZ_BAEV01000237.1 GCF_000246895.1 Clostridium arbusti SL206
ATGAAAGCTTGGTTACTCGAAAACTTGTCTCTGTTTAATTTTGAGAGATTACAATTTATAATTGGCTAGATTACTAGTCAATTTTTATTGGGTATAAAATAATATATTTATCTCTTAGTTTTTATAA
>NZ_BAEV01000236.1 GCF_000246895.1 Clostridium arbusti SL206
TGCATTACTGTTAGATCTACAAATGATTGGAATTAACTAAGCTTTTCTTCTTTATTTTTTTTACTTAATATTTTTTTATCAACATTATCGCAACTAACTTCTTCTTGATACTCGCCATGTTCTTCCTATATTATCTATTG
>NZ_BAEV01000235.1 GCF_000246895.1 Clostridium arbusti SL206
AGTATTTACAAAAAAACTTAATTTTCACCTCAAAATTAGTTATTTATTTCACATGAAAACATTTACTTACTACATTTAAAGTGTTATCTAATACCATATATAATGAATTTTCATTATATAAATGCTATTCTCCATACTACGTGT
>NZ_BAEV01000234.1 GCF_000246895.1 Clostridium arbusti SL206
GTGTACTTTGAAAATTGCATAGTGAAATAAAGTAAAGTAGAAATAAACAATGAACAAAACCTTTGTAAATTTTAATCTTTAATTAGATTGAAAATAAAAGAAGACTAAACTCTTAAGGCTAACGCCTGAGAGTAATTAAGGTCAAGCTATACTACGTGT
>NZ_BAEV01000233.1 GCF_000246895.1 Clostridium arbusti SL206
ACACGTAGTATATATATTAACTATTGAATATTTAACTTTATTAAACATTTACATAAGATATTGTTTAATAATACCATATAAAAACAAATATAAAAAGATATATAAATTTTGCTACATTTATATATTAGATTTTGTAATGATAAAAATTAATTATATAAAAA
>NZ_BAEV01000232.1 GCF_000246895.1 Clostridium arbusti SL206
CTTCAAGTAAAAAAGCTATATACGCATTTTTAGTTTCGTAAATATCTACCTTACTTGAAATTTCCCAAGGAGCATGCATGTTAAGAAGAGATACTCCGCAATCTATAACATCCATACCATAGTTAGCTAATATATATGCTATAGTTCCTCCGCCGCCTTGGTCAA
>NZ_BAEV01000231.1 GCF_000246895.1 Clostridium arbusti SL206
GCTTCAAGTAAAAAAGCTATATACGCATTTTTAGTTTCGTAAATATCTACCTTACTTGAAATTTCCCAAGGAGCATGCATGTTAAGAAGAGATACTCCGCAATCTATAACATCCATACCATAGTTAGCTAATATATATGCTATAGTTCCTCCGCCGCCTTGGTCAA
>NZ_BAEV01000230.1 GCF_000246895.1 Clostridium arbusti SL206
ACACGTAGTATTTTACACCTCCAATGTATCATTGAGAATAAGTATCAAAAAGCTAAATTTACTATGTTAAATGAATTCATATAATAGATTTTTTTTAATATAACTTTAATTAGTTGTATGGATTTGTGGTATGGGTATTCTAAGAGAATTAAGATTCAATTATAGAAAGCTAATGACGTAAACGTTTTAAAGCATTAA
>NZ_BAEV01000229.1 GCF_000246895.1 Clostridium arbusti SL206
ACTTATGGATGTAGTATTTACGGTTAGAAGTGCTTTGAACGAGTATTAGTAAATCTTAGTTTTGCGGCTTTAAAAACCGTTAAGTGACTTTTTCTGTCTGAGTGAAACGAGTTTAAAAGTCATAGGTTTTTAAACTAAGCAAAACTTAGATTTTCTTTCGCAGTGAAGGCACTCATAATCGTAAATATCACATCCCACCTCAAGCATTATAACCTCTAATCTCCATCATTACACTGATTTTAAAATAAT
>NZ_BAEV01000228.1 GCF_000246895.1 Clostridium arbusti SL206
TTCTTAATTCAGGTGGGGATTCTTTTACCCCATCTGAATTTTAGAACTGCGAATGCATGGCTTACTTGGCGTTGGACTCTCACTTTAAGAAAAGCAGACAAAACAAAATTTATTTTGTATTTGATCGCTTTCACAGAGTGCGTGGGAGATTTACACCAAGTTAGTCAGGTTAAAATTTAGGTAAATAAACTTTAAATTTTAGAAATACTTTAAGAATATTGAATATACTAAATAATATTTATAGAATAAATT
>NZ_BAEV01000227.1 GCF_000246895.1 Clostridium arbusti SL206
TTGGGGTGAAGTCGTAACAAGGTAGCCGTAGGAGAACCTGCGGCTGGATCACCTCCTTTCTAAGGAGTCGACATAGTAGGATAACTACTGTGAAAGCTTGGTTACTCGAAAACTTGTCTCTGTTTAATTTTGAGAGATCAATTTATTAAAATATTGAATTCTCAGTAATATGACATATGGGGGTATAGCTCAGTTGGGAGAGCATCTGCCTTGCACGCAGAGGGTCAAGAGTTCGAATCTCTTTATCTCCACCATTTGT
>NZ_BAEV01000226.1 GCF_000246895.1 Clostridium arbusti SL206
TATTTCTTTCTCTTCCTCCGGGTACTTAGATGTTTCAGTTCCCCGGGTGTGTCTCTATATACCTATGTATTCAGTATAAAGTACATATCTTTGGATATGTGGGTTTCCCCATTCGGAAATCTCCGGATCACAGGCTATTTGCGCCTACCCGAAGCTTATCGCAGCTTGTCGCGTCCTTCTTCGACTTCTAGTGCCAAGGCATTCACCATGCGCCCTTTGTAGCTTGACCTTAATTACTCTCAGGCGTTAGCCTTAAGAGTTTAGTCTTCTTTTTATTTTCAAT
>NZ_BAEV01000225.1 GCF_000246895.1 Clostridium arbusti SL206
GGTGTAAGTCTCCCACGCACTCTGTGAAAGCGATTCACACAAAATCGAAAAAGAAGATTTTGGTTCTCTGCTTTTCTTCAAGTGGGAGTCCAACGCCAAGTTAGCCATGCATTCGCAGTTCTAAAAATTCAGATGGGGTAAAAGAATCCCCACCTGAATTAAGAACTTGCTTCAATAGGAACTACAGCCTGTATAGTTGAACAGTTTGAATTTGCAATGGTTCACTTCTAGCGAAAATCAGTTCATAATTATACCAACAAAAGTTTTTATATTACTCTATATTTTATTATAATACTA
>NZ_BAEV01000224.1 GCF_000246895.1 Clostridium arbusti SL206
AACTTGATATGCTTCAAGAATTATTAAAAAAAAAGAATTACCTACGTTAGAAGATAAAAAGACTCTTGGAAGAAAATATACTGGAAAGGGACTTAAGATCTCTAGAGCATGTAGGCTATTACAAATATCAAGAACATCATTTTACCCAAGGAAAAAACTTGTTGTGGATAAAAAATCATCAATAAGAAATGTCGGTAGACCAATACCTGGTTTTTCATATGGAATAAACAACTGCATTGTTGATGACTCTGTTATTGAAACTCTTTTACATGAGGCATGTGAAAAATATCCATTCTATGGCTATAAAAAAGT
>NZ_BAEV01000223.1 GCF_000246895.1 Clostridium arbusti SL206
AAGAGTAAACCAGCAATTCTTTAGATTTTGAGTAATCAAAATCAAGAGTAAAAAATCTTCATTTAATAATGAAGAATAGCGATGAGCTAAATCAAACTTATAAATTGAGAGTTTGATCCTGGCTCAGGACGAACGCTGGCGGCGTGCTTAACACATGCAAGTCGAGCGAGAAACCTTCGGGTTTCTAGCGGCGGACGGGTGAGTAACACGTGGGTAACCTACCTCAAAGAGGGGAATAGCCTCCCGAAAGGGAGATTAATACCGCATAATATCATAGCTTCGCATGAAGCAATGATTAAAGGAGTAATCCGCTTTGAGA
>NZ_BAEV01000222.1 GCF_000246895.1 Clostridium arbusti SL206
CCAACCTGCATGTCTCAGAGCTTAGACGCACATCCAATAGTGCGCACATCTTATCCTACTGCGTCACCCCATTTCTCATAACGGAAAATGGCAGTATCGGAATATCAACCGATTATCCATCACCTACGCCTTTCGGCCTCGGCTTAGGTCCCGACTAACCCTGAGCGGACGAGCCTTCCTCAGGAAACCTTAGGTTTTCGACCACTAAGATTCTCACTTAGTTCTCGCTACTTATGCCAGCATACTCACTCCTGTACAGTCCACCGCTCCTTACGGTACGACTTCAACCTGAACAGGAAGCTTCCTCTACCGCTCTTTCGAG
>NZ_BAEV01000221.1 GCF_000246895.1 Clostridium arbusti SL206
CCAATTAAAGATTAAAATTTACAAAGGTTTTGTTCATTGTTTATTTCTACTTTACTTTATTTCACTATGCAATTTTCAAAGTACACATATAATTTTGGAACAACTGTTCCAAAATGGTGGGCTTAAATGGACTCGAACCATCGACCTCACGCTTATCAGGCGTGCGCTCTAACCAGCTGAGCTATAAGCCCACAAATGGTGGAGATAAAGAGATTCGAACTCTTGACCCTCTGCGTGCAAGGCAGATGCTCTCCCAACTGAGCTATACCCCCATATGTCATATTACTGAGAATTCAATATTTTAATAAATTGAATACTACGTGT
>NZ_BAEV01000220.1 GCF_000246895.1 Clostridium arbusti SL206
ACACGTAGTATTGGTCAAGCCCTCGACCTATTAGTATCAGTCAGCTAAATACATTGCTGCACTTACACCTCTGACCTATCAACCTGATGTTCTTTCAGGGGTCTTACTAGCTTACGCTATGGGAAATCTAATCTTGAGGTGGGCTTCACGCTTAGATGCTTTCAGCGTTTATCCCTTCCCGACATAGCTACCCAGCCGTGCCACTGGCGTGACAACTGGTGCACCAGAGGTCAGTCCATCCCGGTCCTCTCGTACTAAGGACAGCTCCTCTCAAATTTCCTACGCCCGCGACGGATAGGGACCGAACTGTCTCACGACGTTCTGAACCCAGCTCG
>NZ_BAEV01000219.1 GCF_000246895.1 Clostridium arbusti SL206
TGGTTGAAGATTATAGAAATCGTTTAAATAATTGAATTACAATAATATATCATAATACAAAAGAGGAGATGTTAATTATGTCAAGTAGTAGAAATAGAGTTTTAGTTCCTGAAGCAAAAGAAGCTTTAAACAAGTTCAAAATGGAAGCTGCTAATGAAGTTGGTACTCCTTTAACTAATGGTTATAACGGAGATCTTACTTCAAGACAGAATGGTTCTGTTGGCGGACAAATGGTTAAAAAAATGGTTGAAGATTACGAAAACCGTTTAAAATAATTGAATTACAATAATAAATTATAATATAAAAGAGGAGATGTTAATTATGTCAAGTAGTAGAAA
>NZ_BAEV01000218.1 GCF_000246895.1 Clostridium arbusti SL206
ACCCAGCGCCGACCTACTCTTCCACAGGGCTTCCCCTGAAGTACCATCGGCACATTAGAGCTTAACCTTCGTGTTCGGAATGGGAACGGGTGTTACCTCTAAGTCATAGACACTGGATATATTAAGAGTATGTACTCTCAAAATTGCATAGTGTTATTAAAGTAAAAATAGTTATATATTGGTCAAGCCCTCGACCTATTAGTATCAGTCAGCTAAATACATTGCTGCACTTACACCTCTGACCTATCAACCTGATGTTCTTTCAGGGGTCTTACTAGCTTACGCTATGGGAAATCTAATCTTGAGGTGGGCTTCACGCTTAGATGCTTTCAGCGTTTATCCCTTCCCGACATAGCTAC
>NZ_BAEV01000217.1 GCF_000246895.1 Clostridium arbusti SL206
GGGCAAAGGTATATTCAGATCAGATAGAAAGCGGGGATGATTTTGAAACCCTAAGAAAAACTATAGCTATAAATATACTGGACTTTAACTATACAGACGAAGAGGATTTTCACAATGTATACAGAGTATTCAATGAGAAGAGTAAAAAAGAATTTTCCAATGTATTTGAAATGCATTTTGTGGAATTAAATAAATTCAATAAGGATTACAGTAGTTTAACCAGTACCCTAGATAGATGGGTAACTTTTTTAAATAGAGCTTATGAAATAGATGTCAATAAAATACCAGAAGAATTAGCCTTGGATAAGGAAGTAAAAAGGGCTATTGAAAAGCTTGATATTATGTATCTTGATAGTGAAGAAAGAGAAATATATGAAAATGATTTAAAGGCT
>NZ_BAEV01000216.1 GCF_000246895.1 Clostridium arbusti SL206
GCGACTATAACAGCAACAACAATGATGGATATAAAACAGCTAGTTGCACAGTAACAGTAAGTAGAACACCGACATCAGTGACATTAAACAAATACTCATCCAGCTTAAAAGTAGGAGGATATGACTACTTATACGCCACGGTGTATCCCTATAATGCAACAAATCAGACAGTAACATGGACAACATCTAATTCCAGTGTAGCAACGGTATCCTCTTGGGGAACAGTAAATGCGGTAGGATCAGGAACAGCAACTATAACAGCAACAACAAGTGATGGATATATAACGGCTACTTGTAGGGTAACAGTAAGTAAAAATTCATCAACATCAGTAACATTAAACAAATACTCATCCAGCTTAAAAGTAGGAGGATATGACTACTTATATGCCACGGTATATCCTTA
>NZ_BAEV01000215.1 GCF_000246895.1 Clostridium arbusti SL206
ACACGTAGTATAACTACGTGCCAGCAGCCGCGGTAATACGTAGGTGGCAAGCGTTGTCCGGATTTACTGGGCGTAAAGGATGTGTAGGCGGACATTTAAGTGAGATGTGAAAGCCCCGAGCTCAACTTGGGGACTGCATTTCAAACTGGGTGTCTAGAGTGCAGGAGAGGAAAGCGGAATTCCTAGTGTAGCGGTGAAATGCGTAGAGATTAGGAAGAACATCAGTGGCGAAGGCGGCTTTCTGGACTGTAACTGACGCTGAGGCATGAAAGCGTGGGGAGCAAACAGGATTAGATACCCTGGTAGTCCACGCCGTAAACGATGAGTACTAGGTGTAGGAGGTATCGACTCCTTCTGTGCCGCAGTTAACACAATAAGTACTCCGCCTGGGAAGTACGGTCGCAAG
>NZ_BAEV01000214.1 GCF_000246895.1 Clostridium arbusti SL206
GTGAATTTCTGGATTACATCTGGATTTTTATCTATATAGGATTTAGTTGCAAAATAGCAGGTATATGGTATAGGGCCTGCTGATGCTCCTACAGAAGCGTCAATGTATCCTGAATTACTTTGTCTTAAAATACTTGCTGTAGGTTCAAAAAGTGCTACATAATCACCAGTACCTGCTTTAAATGCTCCTGAAGTAGCAGTATAGTCTATATTAGTTATTAAATTTACATCTTTTTTAGGATCTATACCATGATTTTTAAGTACGTATTCCAGTGTCATTTCTGGTACTCCACCCGGTCTTGCGCCAATAATAGTTTTACCTTTTACAGAACTCCAGTCAAATTTTTTCTCTTCTTTTCTACCTACTAAGAAAGATCCATCCCTTTGTGTAAGTTGCGCAAAGACTATAGGATAATCTTCTTTATTTTGATTTTGAATGTAAATAGACTGTTCTGGTCC
>NZ_BAEV01000213.1 GCF_000246895.1 Clostridium arbusti SL206
ACACGTAGTATTGTAACAGATCCTATAGTTACAAATAATATTTCTAATGTGGAATTTGATTATACTTACGATCCTATAGCTGACGCTGATGATGATTAGACTAAATATAGTTAAAGTAACATTTTTATATAAGTATAATTGAAGCAAGTTCTTAATTCAGGTGGGGATTCTTTTACCCCATCTGAATTTTAGAACTGTGAATGCATGGCTTACTTGGCGTTGGACTTCCACTTTAAGAAAAGCGATTCACACAAAATCTTCTTTTCGATTTTGTGTGAATCGCTTTCACAGAGTGCGTGGGAGACTTACACCAAGTTAGTCAGGTTAAAACTTTTTAATTTATAAAATAAGGAGACATCTTTATAATAATTTTATTATTTTAAGATGTCTCCTTATTTTGACTTATTATTTTTCTTCAAACTTATTAATTAATTTTAGTAATGTAACTTCTACAGTGTGTGTT
>NZ_BAEV01000212.1 GCF_000246895.1 Clostridium arbusti SL206
ACACGTAGTATTATCAGATTCTTCCCATAAATCTCCTGAAACCATACTTCCAAATACCATAACAGCTAAAATATTTTCATTTTCTTTAAATTTCTCAACTATATCATTAAATACTTTTTGATATTGTATAATAGTCTTTATCATCTTTTCACCTTCTTTAAATGTTAGGCACATTCAAATAAATAACTAGTCAGTATGCTAGCCTATTTTCAATCCTACTGCGTCAACAGAACCCTCAGATAGCTCACTATCCTCAGAACCTGTTTCCTTGTAGACTTCAAAAATATACGTCGCATCTTTGACTTACTATTTATTTTCATATGCCTTATTCATATTTAAATAAATGTCCAGTTAATATACTAGGTTATTATTTTTCATTTCTTTTCATATAACTAATAACTAAATTTCATATTTTACATATTTGTTATAAGTCTTATCATCTACTTCTGCAATTATCTTTGTTCCATTTTCTAAGAATTCTTCA
>NZ_BAEV01000211.1 GCF_000246895.1 Clostridium arbusti SL206
TTATTATGATATTATATTACATGTCGCCAAGAACAAGGCAACAATTTATGAAAAGTTGTTAATAAGGAAATGAAAAAAACTATTGACAATAAGTAATAAATTTGATAAACTATAAAAGCTGTCAAATGATAGCAAGTTGATCTTTGAAAATTAAACAGAGAATAAGAATTAAGAGTAAACCAGCAATTCTTTAGATTTTGAGTAATCAAAATCAAGAGTAAAAAATCTTCATTTAATAATGAAGAATAGCGATGAGCTAAATCAAACTTATAAATTGAGAGTTTGATCCTGGCTCAGGACGAACGCTGGCGGCGTGCTTAACACATGCAAGTCGAGCGAGAAACCTTCGGGTTTCTAGCGGCGGACGGGTGAGTAACACGTGGGTAACCTACCTCAAAGAGGGGAATAGCCTCCCGAAAGGGAGATTAATACCGCATAATATCATAGCTTCGCATGAAGTAATGATTAAAGGAGTAATCCGCTTTGAGA
>NZ_BAEV01000210.1 GCF_000246895.1 Clostridium arbusti SL206
CATAAATTTACGTGAAACTTTTGGTAGACTACTAAAAGTAGATTCTGGTATATCAATTTTAGCAACTTCCAACCTCCATAAAAAGTTTTTACTGGCATAATCAGAATTTAGCGGATATGTTGTCAGTTCTGTAGCCATGCCTCCAGACCAAAATGTTGGCTTATAATTTTCTTGACTTAGTAATTCTACATTATATTTCATATATTAATTGCACCTCTTCTTATATATCTTTTATGTTTATTATATTGAAAGATATATATATAATCAATTAAGTTAACGTGAGTTCAAAGTATTAATTGATTTAAGGTTAAAGTTACTAGATATGCTACTAACAGCAGTAAAGTTATTTTAAAAGAATAATTACTGTTTCTATTGAGCCTAGTGGTTTCAATTCTATGCCAAATTGCTTCAAGAAGAATGGCATACATGATTTGAGTTGTTTAAAAAGAAAGCCTAGAAGTATTAGATTTTGAAATAGGAGAACCAGAAGGGGG
>NZ_BAEV01000209.1 GCF_000246895.1 Clostridium arbusti SL206
ACACGTAGTATACCGGTTGTAGGCACACGGTTTCAGGTTCTATTTCACTCCCCTTCCGGGTTCGTTTTCTACCTTCCCTCACGGTACTGCTTCACTATCGGTCACTAGTTAGTATTTAGCCTTGGGAGGTGGTCCTCCCAGCTTCCCACAAGGTTTCACGTGTCTCGTGGTACTCTGGAATAAATCTAGCAATTTTCTCTTTTAATCTACAGGACTATTACCTTCTGCGGTAGAGCTTTCCAGAACTCTTCGATTAAGATATTATGCATATATGATTTATCCACAACCCCAAGAACAAAGTTCTTGGTTTGGGCTGATTCCGTTTCGCTCGCCGCTACTCAGGAAATCGATATTTCTTTCTCTTCCTCCGGGTACTTAGATGTTTCAGTTCCCCGGGTGTGTCTCTATATACCTATGTATTCAGTATAAAGTACATATCTTTGGATATGTGGGTTTCCCCATTCGGAAATCTCCGGATCACAGGCTATTTAGCGCCTA
>NZ_BAEV01000208.1 GCF_000246895.1 Clostridium arbusti SL206
ATAGTAACTGTAAATCCAATAGTAAGAGTTACTTCAGTAAAATTAAATAAGACAAAAAATACTCTTACAATAGGAGGAAAAGACACACTAATAGCAACAGTAGCACCAAGTAACGCCACAAATAAAGGAGTTACATGGAGCACCTCCAATGGGAAAGTAGCAACAGTATCCAATGGGGTGGTAACAGCAGTTGGAAAGGGAACTGCAACCATTAAAGTAACTACAGTGGATAATAAAAAGACAGCAAGCTATAGTGTTGCTGTTAATCCAGTAGTACAAGCAAAGCCAATAATAAAGGTAAAATTCATTAGTTTGAATAAGACCAAGAATACATTGACAATAGGAGGAAAAGATACATTAGTAGCAAAAGTGGCACCGAGTAATGCTACAAATAAAGGTGTTACATGGAGCACTTCCAATGGGAAAGTAGCAACGGTATCTAATGGAGTGGTAAGAGCAGTAGGAAAGGGAACAGCAACTATTACAGTAGCTACAGTGGATGGCAAAAATACGGCTAAATAT
>NZ_BAEV01000207.1 GCF_000246895.1 Clostridium arbusti SL206
TTAAAACTCAAAGGAATTGACGGGGGCCCGCACAAGCAGCGGAGCATGTGGTTTAATTCGAAGCAACGCGAAGAACCTTACCTAGACTTGACATCTCCTGAATAGCGTAGAGATACGTGAAGCCCTTCGGGGCAGGAAGACAGGTGGTGCATGGTTGTCGTCAGCTCGTGTCGTGAGATGTTGGGTTAAGTCCCGCAACGAGCGCAACCCTTATCATTAGTTGCTACCATTAAGTTGAGCACTCTAGTGAGACTGCCCGGGTTAACCGGGAGGAAGGCGGGGATGACGTCAAATCATCATGCCCCTTATGTCTAGGGCTACACACGTGCTACAATGGTGAGAACAACGAGATGCAATACCGCGAGGTGGAGCCAAACTTGAAAACTCATCCCAGTTCGGATTGTAGGCTGAAATTCGCCTACATGAAGTTGGAGTTGCTAGTAATCGCGAATCAGAATGTCGCGGTGAATACGTTCCCGGGCCTTGTACACACCGCCCGTCACACCATGAGAGCTGGTAACACCCGAAGTCCGTGAGGTAACCTTTATAGGGGCCAGCGGCCGAAGGTGGGATTAGTGA
>NZ_BAEV01000206.1 GCF_000246895.1 Clostridium arbusti SL206
TTAGCCTCTAGTTTTACCACCTGCTACATTATAAGTTACTCCATGAACATAACTTGCTCTATCAGAAGCAATGTAACAAACTAAATCTGCAACTTCAGTTAATTTTCCTGATCTTCCAAGTGGTGTAGTTGATGTTTTACTATATCCTGCTCTCAAATCATCTACTGTAATACTACGTGTATAAGCTAGTGCTGTTTCATATTCTATTGTTCTAAGTCCTGTTGCTTCAAGAATTCCTGGTGCTATTCCAACAACTCTTATTCCCTTTTTACCTAATTCCTTTGCCCAGGATCTAGTAAATGAATTTACTGCATTCTTTGTTGCTGCATAAATGCTTTGTCCTTCTGAACCTTCTAGTCCACTTTCTGAAGACATATTTATTATTACTCCTGAACCTTCTTTAACCATATCTCTAGCTACTGCTTGAGTACAGAAAAATACTCCTTTTTGATTAACGTTTACAATCTTATCAAAAATAGCTTCACTCAATTCATATTTTCCATGAGGTTCTTTATCATCTACTAATAATCTTGGAATATTAATTCCAGCATTATTTACTAGAATATCGACTTTACCAAATTTCTCTTTAGCCTT
>NZ_BAEV01000205.1 GCF_000246895.1 Clostridium arbusti SL206
TCTTAAGTTATCAGTCATAGCTACTGGATTGATTAATTCAACTGTCATATCTATGTGGTCTCCTGGCATTACCATTTCCATTCCGTCTGGTAATTTTATTAAACCTGTTACATCTGTTGTTCTAAAATAAAATTGTGGTCTATATCCATCAAAGAACGGTGTATGTCTTCCGCCTTCTTCTTTCTTTAATACATATACCTGACCTACAAATTTCTTGTGTGGTGTAACTGAACCTGGTTTTGCTAATACTTGACCTCTTTCAATATCTGTTCTCTGTATTCCTCTTAGTAATGCTCCGATATTGTCTCCAGCCATTGCTTCATCTAGTAATTTTCTGAACATTTCTACTCCAGTTATTACTGTCTTTCCTGTTTCTTCTTTTAATCCAACGATTTCTACTTCGTCTCCTACATGTAGAATTCCGCTTTCTACTCTTCCTGTTGCAACTGTTCCTCTTCCTGTTATTGTAAATACATCTTCTATTGGCATTAAGAATGCTTTGTCAGTTGCTCTTTCTGGTGTTGGAATATAGCTATCTACTTCTGCCATTAAGTCTAATATTGGTTTTATTGCTTCTGGGTCTGTTGGATTTTCCAATGCTTTCAATGCACTTCCTACTACTATTGGAGTATCATCTCCT
>NZ_BAEV01000204.1 GCF_000246895.1 Clostridium arbusti SL206
CGGATTGACCCCTTTATTTTCAACAAAAGCTAACGAATGCTAACTATATTATAGATTTTTTTATAAACTCATTTGGACTTAAATAATTTAAGCTTCCATGAATTCTTTCTTCATTATAGAACTCTATATACTCATCAATAAGCATATACCCGTGAGTAAAGTTCCTAATCTCATTCCAACTAATGCACTCCTTAGAAAGTAAGGAATGAAAGGACTCTATATGTGCATTATAGTTAGGTGAGCTTGTTGGGATAAGCTCATGATATATATTATTTATTTTGCAGAATTGTTCAAATTTTACAGATGTAAACTGGGGACCATTATCGCTTCTTAAAACTATATTTGAAGTAACCTTATTCTCTATAAGTGCTCTTTTTACAGCTGTTTTTGCATCTTCTGTGGTAGCAGTTGGTGTAATTTCTCTACCAACTAATTTTCTAGAATAAACGTCAATAATATCAGTAAGCATTATAAACTGTCCATTTAAAGCTTTTACATACTTTATATCAATTTGCCATAATTTATTTATAGCTTTTACATCTCTTGCGATAGCAAGATGTCCTTGCTTAGTGTGTTTTACATATGGAAGAAGCAATCCTAGCTTTTTAGCTAATCTATATACTTTTTTGGCATTAAGTTGAACTTCATGACTCCTGCGGAGTATATAAGTT
>NZ_BAEV01000203.1 GCF_000246895.1 Clostridium arbusti SL206
ACACGTAGTATAAGGTTCTTCGCGTTAGCTTCGAATTAAAACCACATGCTCCGCTGCGTTGTGTCGGGCCCCCGTCAATTCCTTTGAGTTTTAATACTTGCGACCGTACTTCCCAGGCGGAGTACTTATTGTGTTAACTGCGGCACAGAAGGAGTCGATACCTCCTACACCTAGTACTCATCGTTTACGGCGTGGACTACCAGGGTATCTAATCCTGTTTGCTCCCCACGCTTTCATGCCTCAGCGTCAGTTACAGTCCAGAAAGCCGCCTTCGCCACTGATGTTCTTCCTAATCTCTACGCATTTCACCGCTACACTAGGAATTCCGCTTTCCTCTCCTGCACTCTAGACACCCAGTTTGAAATGCAGTCCCCAAGTTGAGCTCGGGGCTTTCACATCTCACTTAAATGTCCGCCTACACATCCTTTACGCCCAGTAAATCCGGACAACGCTTGCCACCTACGTATTACCGCGGCTGCTGGCACGTAGTTAGCCGTGGCTTCCTCCTTTGGTACCGTCATTATCGTCCCAAAAGACAGAGCTTTACAATCCGAAGACCGTCATCACTCACGCGGCGTTGCTGCATCAGGCTTTCGCCCATTGTGCAATATTCCCCACTGCTGCCTCCCGTAGGAGTCTGGACCGTGTCTCAGTTCCAATGTGGCCGATCACCCTCTCAGGTCGGCTACGCATCGTTGCCTTGGTGAGCCGTTACCTCTCCAACTAGCTAATGCGCCGCGGGTCCA
>NZ_BAEV01000202.1 GCF_000246895.1 Clostridium arbusti SL206
CTATAGTTTATCAAATTTACTACTAGTTGTCAACAGTTTTTTTCATTTCTTCATTAACAACTTTTCATAAATTATTGCCTTGTTCTTAGCAACATTTAATATGATATCATAATACTTTATATGACTTTATTATATATACCTCATTTAATAAGATTAAACTATTAATCCTTTATATATCATCATATATCATCCATTTGCTTCTGTTGATACACAAGGATGAGTATATATCTATATTAATAACAATTACCTATTAATTCTATATTCCCTGGTGTATTAAATCATTTATATTAATAAATCTTTTTTATTTTAGTTTACCTCATTAAATGGCAAAAATATTTATTATCACTTCTTTCAATCAATAAAAAAGTGAATTCCGAAGAATCCACCTCTGATTGCTAACAAACCCTCGCTTAAAAAATAGGGTATTTAAATTATTTTACGCGACAACATGTTTGGTATAATAATAATTATTAAATATATAACAAATCTTAAGTTTAAATTGAAAAAACAGGTGTGATAGCACCGTTTTTTCTTTAAATTCTTCTCAAACATGTTTTCACATTGTTCTATTTTCAGCTTTTACACTAGTTAAACAAAGATGTTTAATATATTCTACACAAATCGCTTAAATTTTTTTCAAAATTTATAATTTAAAAGGCTGTTGACATACATAATATGTCAACAGCCGGATGTGGATTCTTCGGAATTCACCTTTTTAATATTATTTCAGAACAATAAAAAAGCAACCTTAAAAGGCTGCCTTTATCAATT
>NZ_BAEV01000201.1 GCF_000246895.1 Clostridium arbusti SL206
ATTTATAATCTTTGTTATTATTATAATTTAAATCTTTTATATCATAATTTATTTTTTCTATAATTCCATATAACTGATATAAATAACTCATTTCCCTTAGATTAAAATTATCGGTAAGAAATACAATAGCTTTAGAGTATTGAGTATTTACAGGTATATAAATTGGATATTTATTTTCATCATTACTTTCAATATTTCTTATTGATCTTATGCTCTGAAATATTGCAGTACATATATCTAGTTGTAGTATATTAGCATACTGACAAGTATTTTTTCTTCTTATATTATCTTCTAATTTTCTGCTTTCATTAA
Source organism: Clostridium arbusti SL206 (assembly GCF_000246895.1). Classification (GTDB taxonomy): domain Bacteria; phylum Bacillota; class Clostridia; order Clostridiales; family Clostridiaceae; genus Clostridium_I; species Clostridium_I arbusti. The sequence goes on from NZ_BAEV01000201.1 coordinate 313, forward strand.
ATATTTCATTTTGAACTCTTACACTTTTATTAGTTGTACTTTTAGCTATTAAATAACTGCATATAGCACCAATAATCGCCCCACTTATAATTGCAGTAGCCGAGATTATTTCTCTTAAAAAGGCTTTTGGCATACTATTCACTCCCTTTGCTGCAAAATCAATGTTGTATTTTAATTATCAATTTTATATTTTATTCACTTTTCAAATTATTATTCAAAATCAAAAGTTATATAAAAAAATTTGATTGTAATAGCATATATATTACAATCAATATATGCATTATGTAATTGTTAGTTTGCTTAGAACTCATCTATTCCCTATTATTAATGTATAATTTTAATAAAATTTATATATTTAAATTTTTATTATTTACTTTTATAAGTTAATTCCACGAATACAAATAAGCTTTAATACCAAATTTTATCATTAGTATTAAAGCTTTTATTTTGAAAAAACTAAAAATATCATAATA
>NZ_BAEV01000200.1 GCF_000246895.1 Clostridium arbusti SL206
AAAAGGTGGAGATATTGTATTTGATAAAGTTAAAGAAGTAGTAAATACAAGATGCTTTAAAGCTATGGCTGAGTCATGTAAAATTGTTCCTGCTGGACTTGGTACAGATGCAGGGGTAATGGGAGCAGTTGGATTAGCTGTAATTGCAAGTAAATAAATATTTTCTATAATAAAATAAATTTTAAGCTATCACATTACATAAGACACCGCTTTAGTGGGCCTAAGGGCGGTGTTTTTGTTTGGTAGCGGTCACTTCTCTATTAGGTTTTTATCCAAATCATTCATGGCACGAATACAAAGCCCGTCTTTCTTTAGCATTCCAATTATAGTTTCTGCCTGCTCTTTCTTTTACTTTTTGTACCTTTAATGTCATCATAAAACAAAACTATTTCTAAACTATGTCAAAGGGACAAAGATACCCCCTACATTGCAGGCAAATCTACCTAATATCTTGCCCTAAGGAATTATTATTTATACAAAATTGCCGCAGACCTTTCCCCATTTGTATAGCATAGAAAGAATAGGCTGAATTGTTTCACCTAATTCAGTTATTTGGTATTCGACATGCGGGGGAACTTCATTATACTGAATGCGGTTGATTAGTTTGTCCTCCTGCAATTGGCGTAAACTTTTTGAAAGCATTAGACTGGATATCCCATCCAAACGCCTTTGCAGATCATTGAACCGAATAACCTTTTGCTGAGATATTTCCCAAACAATTCGCATTTTCCACTTTCCGGACAATAAACCCAAAGCGTATTTAATAGAGCACCCTTCCATATTCCCCATTTGCATAACATGAGCTCCCCATTTGCATAGCATGGAAAGAATAGGCTGAATTGTTT
>NZ_BAEV01000199.1 GCF_000246895.1 Clostridium arbusti SL206
ACACGTAGTATTTGGGGGAGATCAGCCTGTTATCCCCGAGGTAGCTTTTATCCGTTGAGCGATGGCCCTCCCACGAGGTACCACCGGATCACTAAGCCCGACTTTCGTCCCTGCTCCACTTGTTGGTGTCGCAGTGAGGCTCCCTTATGCCTTTGCACTCTACGCGCGATTTCCAACCGCGCTGAGGGAACCTTTGGGCGCCTCCGTTACATTTTAGGAGGCGACCGCCCCAGTCAAACTGCCCATCTAGCAATGTCCCATGACCAGCTTCATGGCCTCTGGTTAGAATCTCAGTACTGTCAGGGTGGTATCCCAAGGACGACTCCACAGGAACTGACGCTCCTGTTTCCAAGTCTCCCACCTATCCTGTACAGACAATACCGAAACTCAATGCTAAACTACAGTAAAGCTCTACGGGGTCTTTCCGTCCAATCGCGGGTAGCAAGCATCTTCACTTGCACTACAATTTCGCCGGATTCGTTGTTGAGACAGTGCCCAAATCATTACGCCATTCGTGCGGGTCGGAACTTACCCGACAAGGAATTTCGCTACCTTAGGACCGTTATAGTTACGGCCGCCGTTTACTGGGGCTTAAGTTCACCGCTTCGATTACTCTAACGGATCCCCTTAACCTTCCAGCACCGGGCAGGCGTCAGCCCCTATACATCAGCTTTCGCTTTAGCAGAGACCTGTGTTTTTGCTAAACAGTTGCTTGGGCCTATCCTCTGCGGCCTACATTAAGTAGGCACCCCTTCTCCCGAAGTTACGGGGTCAATTTGCCGAGTTCCTTAACAACGATTCTTCCGATGGTCTTAGGATTCTCTCCTCACCTACCTGTGTATACTACGTGT
>NZ_BAEV01000198.1 GCF_000246895.1 Clostridium arbusti SL206
ACACGTAGTATGGATAATAATAAAAGCTTAAACAAAACCAAACCAAATCTAATCCTGAATTAAGAAAATGTTCTTTAAAATGGAGGAAATATTGGTATTGAAAATGGTGATAAAGTTGATTCTCATACTAATTCTTCAAAGTATACAAAACGCTCAAAACTTTCTCATAACAATTAGCACCTATATTAATATTATTTTATAAAAACAATATTATGTAATAAAAATAAAATAAGCACTATAAAATTTGCTATCATAAATTTTATAGTGCTTATTTTATAACAAAATTCTTAAAAAATCTTGATATTTAATATTCATTATTATACAATAATCATAATGAATATATAAAGAAACTGGTGATATAAATGGATATAAAAGAAGGCCTAACTGCTCCTGACTTTTCTTTAATTGGATCTGATAGAAAAGAACATAAATTAAGTGACTATATAGGTAAAAAAATAGTACTTTATTTTTACCCTAAAGATAATACTCCAGGATGTTCTAAAGAAGCCGTTTGCTTTATTGATAATACGGAGAATTTTAAAGATCTTAATTGTGTAATTTTAGGAATAAGTAGAGATACCTTAGACTCCCATGACAAATTTATAAAGAAACTTAACATACCTTATGTATTGTTATCAGATACTAATGAAGAAGTATGTAATTCATATGGTGTTTTAAAAGAGAAAAATATGTTTGGTAAGAAAAAAATAGGAATCGAACGTAGCACCTTTATAATAGATGAAATTTGTACTATAAAAAAAATTTATAGAAAAGTAAAAATAGATGGCCATATAGAAGATATTCTTAAAGACATTAAGTAAATATTACTTATAATCTTTACTTAAAACTCACTATTATAAATATTTATTATCCCCCATTAAATAAACTTAAATTTATTTTGTAGTATAGGACTTTTTTCCTATACTTTTTTTATATTTAAAAAGCAAAAAAAGTCTAAGTAATAAACTTAGAC
>NZ_BAEV01000197.1 GCF_000246895.1 Clostridium arbusti SL206
TTTTCTTATTATTTTTATATAATTGTACTTTTAGATTTCCTCACAGATTTCAATTTTTAAGATGTATATTTTCTATTTATTTATTGAAGACATTTCATTACAGACTTGATTATATATTCTTACCTCAATTTCACCTTTAAGCAATTTTTTCACTTCAAGTCTCATATTTAAAGTTAACAATTCACCTTCAAGCCATTGAGGAGCATGACTACAAAAAATTTTAAGTTCTTTAAATGACTTATTTCTTAAAAATGGCAATAATACTTTTTTGGAACTAATATCTGGATTATCATTTTGTATTTTTTCAAGATTTATAAAATAACATCCCTCTTCAGCCAAAGCTATAGGCTCTATTACAGTATCTTGAGGCTTGGTCTTTTTAACTGCCTTCTTTTTATTTGCTATCATCATTTCACGTAATTCATCTAATAATTCTTCTGGGTTACCACCGGCTTCTGCAATAGTAAATCCCGACTTTTTTAAAACACTATATGGAATTCCATCTACCCTTTTCCCTAAAAAAACATTACAACTTTTTAGATCATTTATTAGTAGTACCATTCTTTCACGAACAGCTCCCATTCCTCCAGATGTATTTACATTAAAAATAATTTTATTTTTAACATTCCAACTTTCATCCTTTCTCTCGTATACCACTACCATTCCAGGTTCATATATACTACTAGTATTTCCATCTTTTCCTGTTAAAACTGCTATTTCATTAAACATAATTATCATCTCCCATATAATATTTTATCTTTTTTTCATTTTTAGCATATATTTTTAAATATTATCTACTTTATGACTCTAATCTTTTTTGCCTATTCTTCATTAAAAAGTTTAAAATTCTCTTTATTTCTTTAATTTATTAAGTAGAAAACCGCAACATAAAATTATATCTTAAAATTTCGTGATAAGACATGACTATTCATAGTTTCTAAATCCAGTTCACTCCTTACATAAATTATTTATAATTCCAATATTCTTGCTTTCTCAAAAGTATTAGTAGCTCTTAAAAAGTTTATTTATCTATGAATATCACATAGATGTTTA
>NZ_BAEV01000196.1 GCF_000246895.1 Clostridium arbusti SL206
AATATTAATAAGATGACAATAAGTAAAAAAAATCCTATACTCTACTGAGTATAGGATTTTTTTTGGTTTAGCATCTTTTACTTGTTATTTATTTTCAGATGATTTAATAAATTATTTTCTTAAATCATCCATTAGTTTAGTTTTATCTTTAGTTTTATCATCTACACTTTTTATTATCTGAGCAGGAGTTCCAGCTACAACTACATTAGCAGGAATATCGTCAACTACTACAGAACCAGCAGCAACAACAGCACCATGGCCTATTTTTACTCCTTCAAGAATAACTGAGTTTGCACCAATTAGTACATCATCTTCAATTTCACAAGGAGATTTACTTGGTGGTTCAAGAACACCAGCAACAACAGCACCTGCACCAAGATGTACTCTTTTACCAATTTTACCTCTTGCGCCAACCACTGCATTCATGTCAATCATAGATCCTTCGCCTATTTCAGCACCAATATTTATAACTGCACCCATCATTACAACAGCATTTTTAGCAATACTTACTTTATCTCTAATAATAGCACCTGGTTCTATTCTTGCATCAACTCCTGTTATATCCATAAGAGGTATAGCAGAATTTCTTCTATCTTGTTCTAATCTAAATTTTTTTATCTTGTCTTTGTTACTAATTATAAATTCCGATACAGTTGTACTTTCACCAAAGATAACATAGAAATTTTCAGCACCATATACTTCTACATTTTCCTGTGAGCATCCAGATAAGTTTCCATCTACATAAACTTTCACCGGTGTTGTTTTTTTAGCTTCTTTTATGTATCTTGCAATTTCATATGGATCTGTTAAATCATAGTTCATTTAAATTCCTCCTAAAAAAGTAAGTTATTGTTGCATATGTGTGTATTACTATACATTACATTATTATAATCAATTATTGTAACAAATTAAAGTGTATTTTAAATAAAACATAAGATTTGTTGTTATTCTTACATTATATTGTATAATTATTAATAATGATATATATAAATTATTAGGCATTTTTGATTTATTATTTTTTAAGTGCCTTATTGAAATGGAGTGAGACCTTTGGAAAAAAGTAAAATTTCATACTACGTGT
>NZ_BAEV01000195.1 GCF_000246895.1 Clostridium arbusti SL206
TAGGGATACACCGTGGCGTATAAGTAGTCATATCCTCCTACTTTTAAGCTAGATGAGTATTTGTTTAATGTCACTGATGTCGGTAATATTTTTCCTACTGTTACTGTATATGTTGCTGTTTTACTTCCATCATCAGTTGTTGCTGTAATTATTGCTGTTCCTGATCCTACTGCCGTTACCTGTCCTGAGGAAGATACCCTAGCTACATCTGTATCTGATGTTGTCCATCCTACATATTTATTTGCTGCATTATATGGATATATAGTTGCATATAACCAAGTATTGTCTCCTACGGTTAATGTACCTATATTTTTATTCAATGCTACTGATGTTACTTTAACTGGCTCATTAACTCTTACTGTACATACCGCTATTTTGGATCCATCATCAGTTTTTGCTGTAATTGTCGCTTTTCCTACTCCTACCGCTGTTACTTGTCCAGAAGAAGATACCATGGCAACATCTGTATTTGATGTTGTCCACTTTACATGTTTATTTGTTGCATTGTATGGAGATATAGTTGCGTATAACCAAGTATTGTCTCCTACGGTTAATGTATCTATAGTTTTATTCAATGCTACTGATGTTACTTTAACTGGAGATATAACTTTTACTATATATGTTGCTGTTTTAGATCCATCATAAGTTTTTGCTGTAATTGTTGCTATTCCTGCTCCTATTGCCCTTACAGTTCCATAAGATGATACCGTCGCTACAGCTGAATTAGAGGTTGTCCATATTATCGATTTATTTGCTGCATTATATGGATATACTGTAGCGTATAAATAATCATATCCTCCAACCTTTAAACTTGCTATACTCTTATTCAATGCTATTGATGTTACTTTTATCAATGGCTTTACTGTTACATAATATTTAGCTGCTTTCTTACCATCTACTGTAGTAGCTGTAATAGTTGCAGTTCCCTTTCCTACTGCTCTTACCACCCCATTGGATACTGTTGCTACTTTCCCATTGGAGGTGCTCCATGTAACTCCTTTATTTGTGGCGTTACTTGGTGCTACTGTTGCTATTAGTGTGTCTTTTCCTCCTATTGTAAGAGTATTTTTTGTCTTATTTAATTTTACTGAAGTAACTCTTACTATTGGATTTACAGTTACTATATATTTAGCCGTATTTTTGCCATCCACTGTAGCTACTGTAATAGTTGCTGTTCCCTTTCCTACTGCTCTTACCACTCCATTAGATACTACGTGT
>NZ_BAEV01000194.1 GCF_000246895.1 Clostridium arbusti SL206
TTAGCTCTTTTTTGCCAATAAGCTCTTTAAGTTTACGGTTTTCTTCTTCTAGAGCTTTTTCTTTAGGCGTAGCCTTTTTATCCTTTGGCTCTGTTGCATTAATTACATTAAGCTGCTTCTTAAATGTAGATAATGTTGATGATGTAATTTCATATTTTTTGCATATTTGTGCATTAGTTAACCCTTTATTTAATTCTTCAACTATTTTAATTTTTTCATCTAAAGTATACTTTCTTCTTCCCATAGTTCTAACCTCCACTGTGTATTTTTATACTACCATGCTCGTTAGATTCTGTCGAAGGTTATTATGGGGTCAGAGAGATCTTCATTATCGCACGGACGATTCCTGACATGGAAGGTGAAGCACCAGTCTCTCTCAATAAGCGACTCGCATTCTTGAAGAAGCCGAAGATCGCTATCACACTCGGCGTGACATTCTTCATGTTTATCGGTTATTCGGTAATCAATACGTATATCACTCCTTTCTTGACCGACCTCATGCCAGGAATTGGACAGGAAATGAGCGTCATTCTCCTAGCCTTGGGCATTGCGAGCTTGATCGGCTCCAAGCTTGGTGGCCTCTTGGCGGATCGGATTGGCACTGTCCGCACGCTCGTCGGAGGCATGGCCATCCAAGTCATTGCCTTGGTGCTGTTGTCTTTAGTCCATAGATCGGTAATTGTCACCATCACGTTGCTCATTCTATGGATGATAGCTGTATGGACGTTCGGGCCGACCCAGAACTTTAACTTAGTCTCTCTTGCTCCGGAATCCTCTGGTATCATGCTTAGTCTGAACAGTTCCTTTGTACAGCTCGGCTTTGCTGCAGGCGCAGGCATCGGAGGAATCACCGTAGGAGCCTTGTCGATAATGGCTATCACTTGGATCGCTGCAGCCTCCATCGCGTTCGCTGCCATCGTCGCGGCCGTTTCCTCCGGAATTGCCAGTTCCTTCCTCAAGCACGTAGCAATGAAGTTCCACAATATGGCTGCCTAAAGAAGATACTAATACAAAAATACTTTTCTCTGTATAATAGCCAAATGAAAAGACGTAAATTAGGTAACAGTGGTTTAGAAGTATCTGCAATAGGACTCGGATGCATGGGCTCTCTGACCCCATAATAACCTTCGACAGAATCTAACGAGCATGGTAGTATAAAAATACACAGTGGAGGTTAGAACTATGGGAAGAAGAAAGTATACTTTAGATGAAAAAATTAAAATAGTTGAAGAATTAAATAAAGGGTTAACTAATGCACAAATATGCAAAAAATATGAAATTACATCATC
>NZ_BAEV01000193.1 GCF_000246895.1 Clostridium arbusti SL206
ACACGTAGTATTACAATTTAAACTATTACTTATATAGATTAGTATAATAAAAACATACTATACCTTTGAGAACGAATAAAAATAAGTTTAATCATTTTTAGCACACTTTCTAGGTGTTTTGAATACAATAAGTATAAAATCAAAAATATAGGTTATAATCACTTAAATATTAAAGGATATATAATGGGTTTAATGTTATGTATTTAGAATAGCTTACAATAAGGGGGCAAATTATGAAATTTCCTATTTTAAGTAAGAATAGCGTTCTAGATTTAGATAATGATAAATATAGTCTACAGGAATTATCCAATCACTTAGAAAAAGAACAAAAGGAATTAGATAATGCAATAAAGAATGGAATGAATAAAGTATATATTTCAGAAGAATTATTTGATAATATACAAACGTGCATTAATATGCTTAGTAAATTGTCTCAAGAGGGAATAGATATGAGAAGAGTTGCCTTAAGACATGAAAAGAAATTAATTAATTTGGGATGGAACTGGAAAGGTTACGTAGAATTTAAAACTATGAAAATGGAGCAAAAAAAGTTAAAAAGGTAAATGAAGATTAAGATAACAATTATCCATTTAGTTTCTATAAAAACACTATCAAATCATTTAGTTATTAGATTTGATAGTGTTTTTATCTATTTTAAATAATATTAAATTGGTAAAACACATAAGGCACATTCAAATAAATAACTAGTCAGTATGCTAGTCTATTTTAAATCCTACTGCGTCAACAGAGCCCTCAGATAGCCCACTATCTGAAGAACCTATTTCCTTGTAGGCTTCAAAATATACGTCGCATCTTTGACTTACTATTTATTTTCATATGCCTAATAACTATTATTTTTAAATTGAGTAAAAAAGAAGTTTAAGGGAAGTATATAATATTATTCACTATAAGAAAGTGTATTTTTACTAAAGCTAGTAAATGAGAAAGGATGCTTTATAGGATTATGAAAAATAATGATTATCTAGGAAAATTATTTAAAAATTTTTATGATTTTATTTCGGTATCTTCATCTAGAGAGTTAGAATATATAGTTTTTGATGCTGAATATACTACTAATTTTAATTCTAAGATGAAAGAATTATTAAAAGATATTAGAAAGCAAGATAAAAAAGATATAGATTTTACTATAATGTTTAATACTAAGGGTGAAATTGCAATTATTGATTCAAAAATTGTAGGAAAATATATAGGAAATTATTATAATATTCAAATGGAACAGCATTATAAGGGAATAAAACTTAATAAAATAGTGCGTGATGTAATTAATGGAAAA
>NZ_BAEV01000192.1 GCF_000246895.1 Clostridium arbusti SL206
TATAAAAAGAATATAAAAGTCTATAGTTTTGTTTCTTTCCTAATTCATAGTGTTCCATTTTGCCAAAGCTACTTTGGTTTGTTATAACACTCCATAGGCTTTGCTGCCAATTTTCATTGATAGTGGGTTGTAACGATTACCCAATTTAGAGTTTCTTTTTATACTGAAACTTCTAAACCATATTTCGCAAGGTTGTATGAAGCATTTTTATCCCTATCTGCTTTGAAACCACATTCACATTTATAAACTCTATCAGATAGTTTTAAATCCTTTTTTATCCTGCCGCAGCAACTACAAGTTTTGCTTGAAGGATAAAAAGTTGGTACTTGGATAAACTCAATTCCATACTTAGTACATTTATTTTTCATTTGAGTAATAAACATACTAAATCCCTGCTCTGCTATTGCCTTTGATAAGTGTTTATTTTTCATCATATTAGATACTTTTAATGTTTCCATTACTACCCTAAAAGGCTTGATTTTCACTATTTTAGAAGTAGCTTGATGTATATGGTTTTCTCTAATATGAGCCAACTTACTATGAAGTCTTTTTATTCTTTTTTCAAGTTTTGCAATGTTCTTAGTTTTTTGGTAACATACCCCTTTCTTATTTTTTTCATATTTTCGTGAACATTGTCTTTGAAGTCTTTTTAGTTTCTTTGTTAGTATTCTAACCTTTGCTATTTTATTGATATTCTTTGTATCCAATTCATCAATATTGGCTATTGCTAAGTCTCTGATGCCAAGGTCTACACCAACACTAAAGTCATTTAGTTGTTCCTTTTCATTTTCAATTTCAATAGCAACTGATAGAACCCACACCCTGCCATTGAAACTTACTCTTGGATTACTGAATTTTGTTACTTTAGATAAGTCAATGTCATAATTATTCCTGCATTGTACTTTACCTATCTTCTCAAGATTAACTATATTATTCTTAAAGTAGATTTTATCGTATCTTGAATAGAATTTATCCTTAGATTTTTTCTTGCTTTTAAATTTAGGAAAACCACTTCCATTGAAGAAGTTACTATATGCCTTATCTAAATCTCTCAATGCTTCTTTTAAAGTGGCATTGCTAACCTGGTAAAGCCATTCATACCCTTCTTGGTTTTTGAGTTTCGTTAATTCCACTCCTAATTCTGCAGCAGATAATTTCTTTTTAGTAGCTTTATAATGATTAATTTGCTTATCTAAACCCCAATTAAAAACATATCTCATTGAGCCTATATGTTTCCACATAAGAACTTCCTGATCTTTAGATGGAAAAAGCCTAATATTAATTGCCCTTTTCATCTTCTAACAACTCCTTAATCATTT
>NZ_BAEV01000191.1 GCF_000246895.1 Clostridium arbusti SL206
CAAATCCGCCTGATTAGTCAAGGTGTTATGGGGAGCGATTTTTTTCGCGAAGTATCTGATTTCACACTGCCAAGAAAAGCCTCTATCCAGGAACTTGGTACCCGTACCGCAAACCGACACAGGTAGGTGAGGAGAGAATCCTAAGACCATCGGAAGAATCGTTGTTAAGGAACTCGGCAAATTGACCCCGTAACTTCGGGAGAAGGGGTGCCTACTTAATGTAGGCCGCAGAGGATAGGCCCAAGCAACTGTTTAGCAAAAACACAGGTCTCTGCTAAAGCGAAAGCTGATGTATAGGGGCTGACGCCTGCCCGGTGCTGGAAGGTTAAGGGGATCCGTTAGAGTAATCGAAGCGGTGAACTTAAGCCCCAGTAAACGGCGGCCGTAACTATAACGGTCCTAAGGTAGCGAAATTCCTTGTCGGGTAAGTTCCGACCCGCACGAATGGCGTAATGATTTGGGCACTGTCTCAACAACGAATCCGGCGAAATTGTAGTGCAAGTGAAGATGCTTGCTACCCGCGATTGGACGGAAAGACCCCGTAGAGCTTTACTGTAGTTTAGCATTGAGTTTCGGTATTGTCTGTACAGGATAGGTGGGAGACTTGGAAACAGGAGCGTCAGTTCCTGTGGAGTCGTCCTTGGGATACCACCCTGACAGTACTGAGATTCTAACCAGAGGCCATGAAGCTGGTCATGGGACATTGCTAGATGGGCAGTTTGACTGGGGCGGTCGCCTCCTAAAATGTAACGGAGGCGCCCAAAGGTTCCCTCAGCGCGGTTGGAAATCGCGCGTAGAGTGCAAAGGCATAAGGGAGCCTCACTGCGACACCAACAAGTGGAGCAGGGACGAAAGTCGGGCTTAGTGATCCGGTGGTACCTCGTGGGAGGGCCATCGCTCAACGGATAAAAGCTACCTCGGGGATAACAGGCTGATCTCCCCCAAGAGTCCACATCGACGGGGAGGTTTGGCACCTCGATGTCGGCTCGTCGCATCCTGGGGCTGAAGTAGGTCCCAAGGGTTGGGCTGTTCGCCCATTAAAGCGGCACGCGAGCTGGGTTCAGAACGTCGTGAGACAGTTCGGTCCCTATCCGTCGCGGGCGTAGGAAATTTGAGAGGAGCTGTCCTTAGTACGAGAGGACCGGGATGGACTGACCTCTGGTGCACCAGTTGTCACGCCAGTGGCACGGCTGGGTAGCTATGTCGGGAAGGGATAAACGCTGAAAGCATCTAAGCGTGAAGCCCACCTCAAGATTAGATTTCCCATAGCGTAAGCTAGTAAGACCCCTGAAAGAACATCAGGTTGATAGGTCAGAGGTG
>NZ_BAEV01000190.1 GCF_000246895.1 Clostridium arbusti SL206
TATATTTGCTGAAAGTACATATTCTCCTGCCTTATCTAATGATATTTGTTCTAAATCTTTTTTATTAGTTTCAAAAGTTTGTATTACTTTTCCATTAGAATTAATTAGTTCTAATTTTAAAGTACCTTCTTTAATTAAAGAATCATATGTAAATTTAAACTTATCACCTTTTTTAGCATTAAAGAACACTTTAGAATTACTACTTGATTTAGATTTAACATCATTTTTTATAGATGCTAAAGGAGCACAACTTGTTATAAATAAAACAAATATACATGTGATAAATGCTACTATTACAAATCTATTACTCTTCATATAATCCTCCTTTTGGATATTTATATTTAATATACAATAATATCTTAAATTAGGTATTTATGAATGTAAATGGATGTGTCACGAAATGTATATTTTTAATCGTAAAAAGTACTTTAGACTATATATAAGTCAACAGTAGCCTAATATAAAATATGGAATTGTATAACATTATTTAGATAAATATAAAAAAATTCTAAAGTTAAAAGCGACTTTTTAATCATCTTTAACTTTAGAGTTCATTATATAATACATAATTATTCCTTCTTGTTAAGCTCATAAATTATAATTTCTTGCTTAAAAACACAATTTTCAACAGTAGTATTTAAGAATATATTGTTATAATTTTTATGAATAATATCCATAACAGATTTTAATCCAATCCCCCTGTTATCTCCTTTACTTGAAAAATTATTTTTATATATTTTATGCACAGGAGGAGCATCCTTATCACAAGAATTACTTATTATAAAAATAATATTATCATCATCTTTTATAACTGCAAACTCAATAAATTTATCTTTACATAATTCCGCTGCCTCAATCGCATTGTCAAAGAATATACCAAGGATTCTACATAAATCTATTAATCCTATTGATATCTCAGTTATATCATCTTCAACTTCAACATGGACTTTTATATTTCTTTTCTCTGCAATATTAATTTTAGAAGATATAAAAACTTTTATAGGATTTATTTTTATATTTTCAAGTCCTATAATTGAAATATCTTTATTTATAATCTTTTCACTTTCAGGAAGTAATTCTTGTTTGTAGAAAGCTTTAAGTTTATCCATATCACCTATATCAATATAATATTCTATGACCTTAATTATATTAGCATAATCATGTTTAAATTTTCTTAAATCATTAGATTTATTTTCAAGCATAGATGTGTATTCATTGAGGTTAGCCAATTCTTCATCTTTATATTTTTTCTCCAAATTCTGTCTATAATTATAATTATTTAAATATATAATTACAATTAATAATGTAGCAAAAATAGAAGTAATAAAAAAATTTATTGCA
>NZ_BAEV01000189.1 GCF_000246895.1 Clostridium arbusti SL206
CAGGGCAAACGCATCTTTATATTGTGTTTTATTCCAATATAAAGATGTATTTTTAAATTATGTTAAATAATTTTTGCTAATGTATATTTGTTTTAATATTCTGTAAATTAATTATACACTTATCCTTGGAGTATTTTTATTTTTCTATTCTTTACCTCGTAGAGGGTTAAAAATAACTTTCTCTAAATAGCTTTTATCTAAAGCACATCTAAGTTTCTTCAAATTTAAGCTTTTCTTTGAAGTTTTCTCTTCCCTGAGTAAATTTAATGATAAGTGTCGTAAGACTGCTAGATTTTCAGCAGAATTATTCTTCCTAGCTCTACATTTATCTTCGTTAAAAGAAACATCTAGAACCCAATGAAGTTTATTCTCTATGCCCCAATGTTGTCTTACACCTTTAGAAAATAATTCTATTGATTCAACACTAGTTATATAATAGCTGCGTTCAAATGTTTCTTTTTCTCCAATAATTCGCTTTCGTTCAACCATTCCTATTGATTTTATATTTTTCCAATCCTCTTTGTTATGTAACCATGAAATATCATTAACTAAATAATATTTTCTTGTTTCAATTCTTCCATGATTCTTTTCTTTGCTAATAAGTTTAAGTACATCTACATCTTTCATTTCATCTTTTATTATTGAATGAAAAAATAATTCCACATTATCATAAAGAGTTTCTTGGTTTTTCTTTAATGCCAATATGTAATCTGCTTCTTTTTCTATAATTGCTTCTGCTATTTTCTTTTGAGTACCCATAGCATCAATAGTAACAATAGTATTTTTTAACTCTAATAGCTCTAATAATTTAGGAATTGCTGTAATCTCATTGGATTTGTCTTCTGTTTTGATTTGACCTAAAACCACTTGGTTTTCATTTGCCCAAGCACTAACCATATGAATTGCTTTTTGATTTGAACTATCACAAGATGAACCTCTTAGTGTTTTGCCATCTATAGATACTATTTCACCTTTTACTAAACTAGATAACTCTTTCATTAGATCATTAAAGGATTTTTGAAATTGTTTAGGATCTATTTGAGAAAATACTCTGTTAAATGTATCATGTGATGGAATTCCATTAGGAAGCTCAAAATACATTTTTAGCCATTCTTCGCTTGCTTCTGCAAATTCCACAATACCATTATAGGATTCTGCACCACTAGTTATAGCACATATAGCTATTCCTATAATATCTATAAACTTATGTCTTTTGTTATCTCCTCTTGGGTCTTCGACCTCATTAAATGCATCAAATATATTTAGTTTCTTTATAAAAATCTTCCCCTTCATTTTTGATTTATATTGAAAATTATAATTGATATTAGTCTAAAATAAAAGGGCTACGCCCTAAAATCTTATATGCGTTTGCCCTG
>NZ_BAEV01000188.1 GCF_000246895.1 Clostridium arbusti SL206
GTAAATACTAAGTTTATCCAAAAATATATCATAATTAATATCTCCCCTTCACATAATATAGTTTTATATAGTTATTTAAGTAATACATTGTTATAGTTAAATAATACACTATCTATAAAATAAAATCAATTAGAATATGTAAATTTTAATAATAAGTGTTTCTTAGTTTTGCTAAGTACGCAATAGAAAATTTATAAGTTACAGTAGATTTTGTTTTCTTTAGTTTCATATACTTTTCTTCGTTTGTCTAAGATTATGTTTTTATTTATATAGACGATAAGAAATAACAAATCCCCACAAAATATTATTGAGATAGATAAGAAAACCTATTAAATTAAAAGAAAATTTACTACATGGAGAAGAAGGGAAGTGGCTTGAAGAGAAAGTTGAGTTTAGTGTACAGATAGCTCAGAAATTTATAAAAGTTGCAAATGAATATGCAAATTCCTCAGTGTTAAGGGAGTTAAGTCAATCTGGATATACCAGCAAAAAAAGAGAAGATTTTATCTCACAACTTTCATACTTTTTATAATTAATATATGAAAAAGTACATATATAAGTTGTGAAAATAAAGAAAATTAGAAATGCTATACTTGTAAATTTAAATGTAGCAATATTTCCAGACCCTTATAGTAGATATGATATACAGACTGGAGAGGGATTTAAATTATTCATGATATAAATTTAATTATTGGCAAAATCCTGTTTGTAATTTAATGATAATTTAATAAACTTTTAGTAAAATATAAATATTAAAATAAATAATATAATGAAACTAAAGTCAAATGTAACGTTGAGGAGAAAAAATAATGATAGTTAATAAAAAAAATAATATACTTCACAAAAGCTTTAAAATCGGAATATTGTTAAAAGGAATCGATGCAATACTACAAATGGTAGGTGGAACTTTATTAGTATTTTTAAATCCACATAGACTAAGTAAGATAGTTGTTTTATTAACGCAACATGAGTTATCAGAAGATCCAAGAGATATTATTGCAAATTTTATTGTAAAATCAAGTTTAGGGTTTAATTTGAGTGCTCAATATTTTGGCGTTTTTTATTTGATATCTCACGGAATAATAAAATTAGTTCTTGTTATTGTGTTGTGGAAGAAAAAGAGATTTGCTTATCCACTTACTATATTTTCTTTAGCTTTATTTATTATATATCAAATATATCGTTATACGCTTAGTCATTCGGCATGGCTTATAGTGTTAACAATTTTTGATGTTGTAATGATAATATTAACATTTATAGAATACCGAAATATTAAAAATGAAGTTTATGAATAAGCAGCAGAAGATCATGTTAATTATGTTGTAGAAGAATCACAGACCATTGATAAATCAAAACTGTAGATAGAAAACAAAAATTTATTATTTCTTCTTGCAAAGAATAGTTCAGATAACATAAAAA
>NZ_BAEV01000187.1 GCF_000246895.1 Clostridium arbusti SL206
ACACGTAGTATGTCAAGAAGGACGCGACAAGCTGCGATAAGCTTCGGGTAGGCGCAAATAGCCTGTGATCCGGAGATTTCCGAATGGGGAAACCCACATATCCAAAGATATGTACTTTATACTGAATACATAGGTATATAGAGACACACCCGGGGAACTGAAACATCTAAGTACCCGGAGGAAGAGAAAGAAATATCGATTTCCTGAGTAGCGGCGAGCGAAACGGAATCAGCCCAAACCAAGAACTTTGTTCTTGGGGTTGTGGATAAATCATATATGCATAATATCTTAATCGAAGAGTTCTGGAAAGCTCTACCGCAGAAGGTAATAGTCCTGTAGATTAAAAGAGAAAATTGCTAGATTTATTCCAGAGTACCACGAGACACGTGAAACCTTGTGGGAAGCTGGGAGGACCACCTCCCAAGGCTAAATACTAACTAGTGACCGATAGTGAAGCAGTACCGTGAGGGAAAGGTGAAAAGAACCCCGGAAGGGGAGTGAAATAGAACCTGAAACCGTGTGCCTACAACCGGTCGAAGCACTTTTTATGTGTGACGACGTGCTTTTTGTAGAACGAGCCAGCGAGTTACGGTATGCAGCAAGGTTAAGCACTTATGGTGCGCAGCCGAAGGGAAACCAAGTCTTAATAGGGCGACTAGTTGCATGCTGTAGACCCGAAACCGGGTGACCTATCCATGGCCAGGTTGAAGCGGAAGTAAAATTCCGTGGAGGACCGAACCACATTGGTGTTGAAAAACCATGGGATGAGCTGTGGATAGCGGAGAAATTCCAATCGAACCCGGAGATAGCTGGTTCTCCTCGAAATAGCTTTAGGGCTAGCGTCGATTAATTGAGTTATGGAGGTAGAGCACTGAATGAGGTAGGGGCTGACAACAGTTACTGAACTCTATCAAACTCCGAATGCCATATACTTTTATTTCGGCAGTCAGACTACGAATGATAAGATCCGTGGTCAAAAGGGAAACAGCCCAGACCATCAGCTAAGGTCCCTAAGTGTAAGTTAAGTGGAAAAGGATGTGGGATTTCTAAGACAACTAGGATGTTGGCTCAGAAGCAGCCACTCATTTAAAGAGTGCGTAATAGCTCACTAGTCAAGAGATCCTGCGCCGAAAATGTCCGGGGCTAAAACTTACCACCGAAGCTATGGGCTCGAAAGAGCGGTAGAGGAGCTTCCTGTTCAGGTTGAAGTCGTACCGTAAGGAGCGGTGGACTGTACAGGAGTGAGTATGCTGGCATAAGTAGCGAGAACTAAGTGAGAATCTTAGTGGTCGAAAACCTAAGGTTTCCTGAGGAAGGCTCGTCCGCTCAGGGTTAGTCGGGACCTAAGCCGAGGCCGAAAGGCGTAGGTGATGGATAATCGGTTGATATTCCGATACTGCCATTTTCCGTTATGAGAAATGGGGTGACGCAGTAGGATAAGATGTGCGCACTATTGGATGTGCGTCTAAGCTCTGAGACATGCAGGTTGG
>NZ_BAEV01000186.1 GCF_000246895.1 Clostridium arbusti SL206
TTATAGTTTATCAAATTTATTACTTATTGTCAATAGTTTTTTTCATTTCCTTATTAACAACTTTTCATAAATTGTTGCCTTGTTCTTGGCGACATGTAATATAATATCATAATAATCCATATTATTCTACCATATATACATTATATATTAGTATTATCCTATATATACTTCATTTTTCATCATATTTCGCCTCTTTTCTTCTATTGATACACCAGGATAAGTAGAATTATACTAAATAAAAAAATAGTAAGGAATCTTAATAATAACCCTACTAATTTCTGTTTATAATTATTTTGTATTAATATTATCATCTTTATGATTAAATGCTTTGTTATAATAATTTAATCATAATACTATAAATATATTCATTATAATCAATTATCTCTTATTAAATAATATGTTACGTGATCTTTCCACTGACCATTAATAAAAAGATATTTTTTATTAGTTCCTAATTCTTTAAACCCACAACCTTTTAAAACAGCTTGTGATTTTATATTTCCAATCAAAGTAGAGGCCTCTAATCTATGAAGATCCATTTCTTTAAAGGCATACTCCACAACCTTATTTAAAGCCTCTTTCATATATCCATTTCCTTCATATTCTCTATCCATGGAATATCCTATTATTCCACTTTTAAATACTCCATATATAATTCCAGAAATCTGTATTTTACCTATAAACTCTCCGTCCTTATATATACCAAAGCAAGCTGCTGTTCCATTTAGAAACTGTTTATAATTTTCCATTAATATTTGATGCTGAGCTGCGATTGAATAAAAACTCTCTTCTCTTTTAGGTTCATATGGCTTTAAATGTTCTTTATTACGGATATAATATTGTAATAGATGTTCTGAGTCATCAGGAGTTGCTATTTTTAAATTTATATTATTAGATTTAAGTCTTAGAATGTTTGTAGTATTCAAGTTTCCATATGTATTATAATTTATACCAAATAATATTTCACTTTTTCTTATACTATTATAAGAAATACTATCTGTTATTATACCTTCTAAAATAAATCCCAAATCAATGAAAGGCCTTTTACAAATTTCCTCATCTACAGATATATTTACTTTATATATCTTTTTATCCTTAAATAAAGATTCTATAAAAAGTTTAATTGCTGCTTTAAGATATACTATTCCATCCGAATCATCTCTATAAAACTTCATTCTAGCATAACAATATTTATTTTCTTTTGAAATATTAATAATATTTATTCTTCCAATTGTTATACCCAATTTGTCTCTTATTATATATTCATTTTTCGAACCCTTTGCCAATTCCATATTTATTTGAACATCTTTGAGCATTATTATATCACCTGATTTTTATGAAATTTCTTGTAATTAACTCATTTGTCTATTATATCATAGATTTTTTGTATTGTATTCTCAATTAGCTAGTAAAAGCTGCTTTATCTATCCTAAAGTTATAAAATATATACTCTAATTCTATGTAGATAATTTTAATGATATTGTATAATAGTTTATAGTTATTCCACAAAATATTATTGAAAGGTATAAAGGTGATTTAATTATGAATAAACAAAGTTTAAATAAATTAAAACTATT
>NZ_BAEV01000185.1 GCF_000246895.1 Clostridium arbusti SL206
GCTTATGGATGAGATATTGAGGATTTGAATAACTTCGAATGAGCAATATAAAAGCTTAATTTAGTTTGATGGAAATTTCGTTAAGAACCATTTACTGTCTGAACTTTTGTGAGTTTAAATGGTTTAGAAATTTTTATCAAACTAAATTTTTAGCTTTTAATGCGCAATGAGGGCATTCGAAAACTCAATATCACCTCCAATTTGCAAGCATTATTTTAAAACTAAACTATCTGCATAATTAAGAACTTCATCTAGTATTGCCATTGCCTCTTTAATTTCCTGCTCTTTTATTATAAGTGGAGGAGCAACTAAAATACAACTTTCGTGAGAATAAGTTGAGAAACCCTTCTCTTTTAACATTCCAACTAACTTTGACATTATCTTTTCTGGATCTTTTCCATAAGGTACCATTGGCTCTCTTGTTTCCTTACTCCTAACAAGCTCTACCGCTGAGAACAATCCTATATATCTTACATCACCTACAGAAGCATGTTTTTCCTTCAACTTTTCAAGCTCTTCTCCAAGGACTTTACCCATCTCCTTAGAATTTTCAATCAATTTTTCTTCCTTGTATACATCAATATTAGCACAACCAGCAGCACAACCAATAGGATGAGCACTGTAAGTTAAACCACACATAAGCACATTATCATCAAAATATTTTGCAATTTCCTGGCTAACAATAACCCCACCAAGAGGAACATATCCACAAGTTATACCCTTTGCAAAAGTAATAATATCAGGCTTTACATTCCAATTGTCACAAGCAAACCACTCACCAGTTCTACCCCAGCCAGCCATAACTTCATCACAAATCATAATTATGTTAAACTCATCACACAATGCTCTAACACCTTCAAGGTAACCCTTTGGAGGTATTATAACTCCATTACTTCCTGTTACAGTTTCCAATACCATAGCAGCTACAGTGTCGGAGCCTTCATATATAACCTGTTCTCTAAGTTTATTTATATAATACTTTGATGCCTCTTCTTCACTTTTAAATTCTATCTTCTCCTGATATACATAAGGGTCAAAGAATTTTACAAATCCAGGTATTCCAGGTTCACAAGTATATCTCCTAGGCTCACCTGTAAGATTAGCTGCACCAAATGTTGAACCATGATATGAACGATAACGTGAGAATATTTTATACTTTCCAGTAACCATTCTAGCCATCTTTATGGCATTTTCATTTGCATCTGCTCCACCTAGTGTAAAGAATACTTTTCCCATATTATCTGGTGCAATTTCTATTACTTTTTTAGCAAGTTCTGATCTTACATCTATAGCATTTCCAGGGCCTGTAAAAGCAAGCTTTGCTGCTTGTTTTTGTATGGCATCTACTACCTTTTTGTTACCATATCCTATATTTAAATTTACAAGTTGTGAAGACATATCATAATATTTTTTACCATTTTCATCCCAAAAGTAAATTCCCTCTGCCTTTGTAATTACCATAGGATTTAATTTTGCCTGAGCACTCCATGAGTGTAAATTGTATTCTTTATCATATTTCTTTATTTCATCTGCTGTTAATGTAGTTTCTTTTTTATTTATTGTTTGTTCCATAATAAATACCTCCCAAATATTTGAATGTGCC
>NZ_BAEV01000184.1 GCF_000246895.1 Clostridium arbusti SL206
ATTTCAAACAAAACCTATACTAAGACACTATGATGTTAATTTATTTTACGTAGACTACTTTTCAATACATCATGCGGATGCTTGTACTACCTGAATTATTTAAATAATATTTTAATCGTCAATATAAATGCTATAATTGTAGGTATTGAATATTTCATAAATTTTTCTAATGATGCTATAATATTATGTATTCTAATTTTATTCTTTGTTTCTTCGTATAATAGTTTTTCATTGTCAGCTATTTCTTCTTTTTTATAATTATTCAATTTATACATCTGATAATCTATTTGTTCATGATTTTCAATGCTTATCAAAATTCGCTCATATTCTTGATATAGTTTTTTGCAATCTTCTTCTTTCAAATATTTTTTTGAATCTTCTTCTAAATCTTCTTTTAAATCCTCTTTATATATTAAAGTACTATCTATTTTATTCCTTAATTTATCTAAGCTTTTAAATGTTTCTTCCATCTTATAAGCTCTTTCCTGAAGATTCTTTTCTGAAGTATAAAACATAAAATAAGTTAGTAATATAGAAAACATAAGCACTATATTTGAAATAGGTACACTACCTATTGATGTTGAGTCTTCTCCTATGGAAAGAATAGATAAACCTGTCACTAAAACTGAATAGTAAATATTTAGTTTTTTATATTCTGTATTCTGATTTCTTAATCTATCTGTTGCAATTATTCTAGTCCTATATGTTACATCTACTCTTCTCCTTAATTCTTTAAGTAACTTTGGCCCATCATTACAACATTCAATGTCCTTATCATTATTTACTTTTTCTTCTTTTTCCACAATTTATACCTACTTTCATTTTTAATCTCTACTTTATATCATTATCTTTATGGATATTTGTTAGTGATAGGTGATTGTAATGTGTTTTATTAGATCTAGTTGATAATTATAATCATTATGTTAGTTTTTATGATATAATTCTACAAATAATTTTAATTTCCTTCAAAGTAAAAAGTGTATCATATAACCTTATAAGTTCCCCAATACACTTTTTCACCGAATTTAAGCCATTTATCATTATATTTTTCTTTACTTTTGTATGTATTATTTAACTATAGTTTTTTGAAACACATAGAAGCATAAAATATTTTTAATGAAATAATTATATATTTTAATCTCCACTGAATATTTTTCAAGAGCTTGTACATAATTATAGAAGATGTAATTAAAAATATTTTTAGAGAGAGGTAACTAGCATGAAAAAGATTGTTGTTAAAACTTCAACCAAAAAACCAGGCAAAAAAAATAACGGCAAATATTTAATCTGTGTCGGTAAAAACTTTTAAGCTATACCCTATATTGATATTTACTACTCATAATATTGGATAATGGTAATCTTAAATCAAAGCATAATAATTTAGAAATTAGTCTGTATTATCTAGTTCTTAACTGAGATAGTTCTCTCCTAAAAGTCCTATTCTTTTCACTATTGTTATCTTTTAAATTTAAAAGTGGTTCATATGTGTTAATCAAATATATTTCAAACTCCATAGGGTTATCAATTGTAACAAAATGCATTATCAAGTTGTCTTTCATCCATTTTGATAACCTTTCCTCATGTTCATCAATAAACTTATATTTTAAGTTATTTGTTTCACTTTTATATTCTTTTTCAAAACTGATTAGCTATAGATATTAAAATCCT
>NZ_BAEV01000183.1 GCF_000246895.1 Clostridium arbusti SL206
ACACGTAGTATCGAAGAAACAAAGAATAAAATTAGAATACATAATATTATAGCATCATTAGAAAAATTTATGAAATATTCAATACCTACAATTATAGCATTTATATTGACGATTAAAATATTATTTAAATAATTCAGGTAGTACAAGCATCCGCATGATGTATTGAAAAGTAGTCTACGTAAAATAAATTAACATCATAGTGTCTTAGTATAGGTTTTGTTTGAAATGTTGCCTATAGTTGCTTATAATACAAAAAATGAAAGTAACACAATGTATTGATATATTACATTTAATGTAATATAATATATTCAAGAAATAAATTTAGGAGTGATATTTATGAAGACGGTTCAACCAATTAGAGATAAAGAAAAATTAGAGCAAATGAAAATTGAACTTATGAAGTCAGGGTATAGAGATTATATATTGTTTATTATTGGAATTAATACTGGATTAAGAATTAGTGATATTTTAAGATTTAAAGTATGTGATATAAAAGATAAAACTCATATTATTATCACAGAGAAAAAAACAGGTAAAGTAAAAAGATTTTTAATAAATCCATATTTAAAACAGGATCTTGATAAGTACATACAGAATATGAAAGATGAGGAATATTTATTTCAAAGTAGAAAAGGAAGTAATACTCCAATAACTAGGATTCAAGCATATCGAATATTAAATAAAGTAGCAGCTGTAATCGGTATAGAGGAGATAGGAACCCATACATTAAGAAAAACATTCGGATACTTTCATTATCAAAAATATAAAGATGTAGCTATTCTCCAGGATATATTTAATCATGCAGCTCCAAGTGTAACACTTAGGTATATAGGAATTAATGACGATAATAAGGATAAGACTATCCAGGATTTCTACTTATAAACAGATTAATCAATATACATGGTTAAAATAAATTTTGAAAGATGGGATGAAAGATGCAGTGTAAATTTGATATTTTAAATGAAAATTCAATAAATGATTTTTTTGCGCATACCATTAAAAGTATACCTGATATTGATAATAAGCTTTTTCATGCAGAACATGGTTTAAGACATCCGTTAGCGACTTATAATGTTTTAATGAGTGAAGTTTATAATTCTTTTTCAGAATTTCTTTTAGAACTTAAAAATATTAATGAAAAACTTAATTATCTTGAATTAACAGCAAAACCGTATATTCAAGAACATATCAAGTTAAAGAAAAGCAACGATAATATAGATGAAAATGTTAAAAAACGTATAAGTGAATTAGAAGATATATTAAAAAAAAATTCAGAAAGAAAAACAGAAATAATAAAAAAATTACTGGATGGATATAAAAAAATATTAGATTCTATAATGGCATTTATTGATGGTACATATCTTATATTAAAAGCTTTTTATCCAGTAAATACTGTTAATGTTAATAAAGATATTAAATTTGCACATGAATGGTTAAGATATGCTGATAAGAATGTAAACTATAATTATTATAATAAAGTAAAAGAATATAGAGATAATATTGCAATTAAAGTAAATAAGACAAAACATAATGCTCAAAAATTAGATTTTGTTAGATTTAAAACCCAATTAGGAATGATTTGTGGATACTTTATTGAGGGTGTAGATCCTAAAAGTGGAGCTATATCATCAGATCAAGAAGTACATAGAATGTATAATGGTGAATATACAGCTATATCATTTTAATTATGACTTAAAATATAATATTATTGGAATA
>NZ_BAEV01000182.1 GCF_000246895.1 Clostridium arbusti SL206
ATGGATCTTTAGCTCAGTTGGTTAGAGCAACCGGCTCATAACCGGTTGGTCCGGGGTTCGAGTCCCTGAAGGTCCACCATATGGGGGTATAGCTCAGTTGGGAGAGCATCTGCCTTGCACGCAGAGGGTCAAGAGTTCGAATCTCTTTATCTCCACCAAAACAGTCCATTAGGGCTGTTTTTTATTGCTAAAAAATAATTTATTTATAATATAATATAACTAAAAAGATAAAAGCTAGTGCCAATTAGAAATTCTTTATTTCTTATGGAACTAGCTTTTAAATATTTTAAAATATATAATAATATTAGGTGTAAGTAAATATTTGTGTTTTTAGTTTTGATTAAATATGAGTGAGGTTCTTTATGTTTTTATATAGAGTAAAACAGTTCTTATGGTATCTTAATGGAAAAATTACAGAAAAAGATTTAAAGTACATAGAATCAAAATTAAATAATAATGAAATAATATTGTTTAGAAAACTAGCTATAAATGAACAAAAGCATTGTATAAATGTGGCAATGGATCTTGAAAAAATTTGTTGTAGTAAAAAGATAAACTCTTATGAATTGATAAAGGTAGCATTATTACATGATATAGGGAAGATAGATGTAAGGTTAAGTATCATAGATAAGTCCATATTAGTAATACTAGACTATTTGTCTAAAGGAAGAATAAGAAAATTTAATAGTATAAATAAAATTAATGTTTATTATAATCATGGTGAAAAAGGTGCTAATATTTTAAAGAAATATGGATATAATGAAAGATTTTTATACCTAATTAGAAATCATCATAATAGTAATATAAAGGAGGATGAAGAATTAAATTTAATTAAATATTGTGATAATAAAAATTAATTAAGTTTAAAAATCCATCTTATGAAATTGAATTTGAAATAAGAAATAATTAATAGAGATATAATAAAATAAGTTGGTGGTGTATTTATGAATTCTGAAGAAAGAAGAAATTATATAAAAAATGCTTTGGAAAAAAAAGAAGAACCTTTAAAAGGTCATATATTAGCAGAAGATCTTGGAGTTACAAGGCAAATAATAGTTAAGGATATAGCCATATTAAGAGCAGCTGGAGTTAGGATTATAGCTACACCTAAAGGTTATATAATATCTAAAGATAAATCTAACAGAATACAAAAGGTTATAGCCTTATATCACAAATCAGAAGATATAGAAGATGAACTTTCAACCATAGTAAAATTTGGTGGGATAATAGAAGATGTGATTATAGAACATAAACTTTATGGAGAAATAAGAGGAGTCCTAATGATTAAGACTCTTTTTGATATTGAAAACTTTGTATCAAAATTAAAAGAATATGAAGCTGAGCCATTATGTATTTTAACTGGGGGAGTTCATCTTCACACAATTAGTGTAGAGGATGAGGAATCATTAAAGAATATATTGTTACAATTAAAAGAAAAGAAATATTTAGTATCTGATTAGTATAAGTATATATATAGTGAAAAATAATCTATAGATGAGTTAGGAGTGAGTTTTTGAAAAAACAAATTATAGTAGTGACAACTGTTTTTCTTATAATACTTGTTTTACTATTCTCAGATAGAATAGTAAATTTTATAATAAACATTGAATGGTATAGAGAAGTAGGCTATTTATCTATATACTTTACAAAACTATTAGCTATATTAAAATTAATGATTCCAATATTTATTATATGTTATTTTATTATTTACCTATACTATAAAGGTATTAGAAAGAGTTTTATAAATATAAAA
>NZ_BAEV01000181.1 GCF_000246895.1 Clostridium arbusti SL206
TCTATCTATAGGTAAAATTAAAATTCCACCTAATCCAAAACAAGCTTGGGCAAAACTGAACTTTTGATATTCTTTAGGAAGTAATGAAAGCATAGTTGTCAAAAATACAGTTCCCATTCCAACTGCTAATCCTGAAATAAAATATCCAATTAACAGAACATAAAAAGACTTTGAAACTAAAATTATACCACTGGCAATAACTATAAACAAAAAGCCTATATGTAATCCCCTTTTAAGACTAATTAATGACTGAAGCCTCGCACTAGCTATGCTCATTATAAAAGAAGCACAGTAAACTACTGGTGGTAATATTGCTATAGTCTCATTAGATACACCATATGTATTTTTTATTGTAGTAATAAAAGGTGACAATGTATTGGAAAATAGAGACAGAAAAAAGAAACCTGCAAAAAGAATTATCATATTCTTAAAATTTTTATTCATTATATTCCTCCTTAGTAAAAACTTTGCTAAAATCTTATAATAATCAGTATAATCCTTTACATTGAGATTTAAACGTTTTATAGTACAGTTAAACAATTACATCAACCTGCAAAAATTATCATTTTAAAATCAATTATAAACTTTCTAATTAAACTAACATTATATATATTTATATTGTGTAACTTATTAAATTGTAACTAGACCCTCTGACAACATAAAGTTAATTATATGTTATATATTTATATGGAATATATAACATTTTTTACAAATGTTATAATTTACTTAATGTCAAATGCAACACTATATTAGATATTTTCAAACTAATTATATCATAATCTTGCATATTATATTGCATATTTCAAACTAATTATATCATAATCTTGCAAATATGCAAGGTTATTTATGTTCAAATTATAAAGGAATATAATCATATTCCTTTATAAGATATTAACTCTTTTCACATATTCATATTGAAGTAAACTTCCTAGTATTGAATTAGGTTCCTTATTTGATGGTACCATTATGTTCATATATATCATTAAATTACTTTTATCCTCTGTATTAACACGTATTTCAGAAATTTTAAATTTTGCTTTCATAATAATTTTAAATATTGAATTTATTTCATTATCATTTGCTATAATTCCATTTAATATAATTTCTACTTCATAGATATTTTCATTCCCCTTTACCTTTTTTACTCTTTTATCGATTTTAAATATATCTCTGAGAATAAAATATACAACTAATGTAGCAATTACTGCTGGAACATATATACCGGTACCAACTGCTAACCCAACGCAAGCAATAAACCAAACGCTTGCTGCTGTAGTAAGTCCTACAACATTTCCTCCCTCTTTAATTATGCTTGCCATTCCTAAGAACCCAATTCCCGATATAACTTGTGCCCCTAGTCTCATTACATCTGTATTACTTTTATTTATTATGTTATAGTCTATGGATATTATCTGAACCAAAGTTGCACTTATACAAACAATGATATGAGTTCTCATGCCCATTGACATGCCTTTTTTTTGCCTTTGGTATCCTATAATCCCACCTAAGAAACAGGCGATTAATATTTTTATAAAATCATGTGCACATAATAACATATTTCCTCCTATCATTTTATATAATTTAAAATATAAATTTATTAATATATATGTTTCAATAAATTATATTCATTATAAAACTGCTAATTTGTTTAAAACTCATCTACTAACTACTATTAATATATAATTTTAATTGCAACTTAGGCATCTTCAAATAAATAACTAGTTAGTATACTAGTCTATTTTGACTTGTTATTTATTTTCACATGCCTTATATATTAAAAACCTAAAACTATACTACGTGT
>NZ_BAEV01000180.1 GCF_000246895.1 Clostridium arbusti SL206
TTTTTATCTTCCACAAATATGGCATCTATTCCATCTATAGAATCATATTTTATAATTTTCTTATAGAAATATAACTACCAATTAATTTTATTTATATACATTCTCATGCATAAACTCTTTATTTAATTGGTAGAAATCAGTATTCACCTTTTATCCAACTTGTGTGCTAACCTGAAATTATAAGTATTTTTTCTGATTTCCTTGGTTAATAATTCTTACATTCTTCGCTCATAGCAAGCATAAACTCCCAGTTTATGCTATGGTGTCCATAGACATCAACTTAATAAATACAGTTAATGTAAATTTATCTTTTCTTATAGATAAATAATATTTTTAAAAACAGAGTGGATTATTCCAAATGAAGGGAATATATTCACTCTTTGTTTTTTGATTTATTGTTATATAATATATAATTTGTATTATTATATATTTTATGTAATCAAATGTTATCGAAAGGATTTTGTTGAAATGTTAAGTAAAAAAATAAAAGAAATAATTCGAAATGTAGAAAAATTGTACAACCATACTGTAATTGAAAAAATGGCAAAGAAACATTCGTTTGTTAGAAGAAAAGGTAAAATTAGTGCTGAAAGTTTTTGTAAGCTATGTACATTTTTAGGCGAAGATTTATGTTCTGCTGCACTATCAAAATTATGTTCAAAATTAGAAGCTAATGAAAAAATATCAATATCTCCACAAGCATTAAGTAAAAGATTTAACAAAGATGCAGTTAATTTTATGATGAATGTATTTAATGAAATGATGAAAGTTCAAAATGAAATTCTAAGTAAGAATGAACCATTATTGAAAAGCTATTTTAATAGAATAACAATTGTTGATTCTACAGGCTTTAAGCTAGATGATAAGCATAAAGACATGTATAAAGGGTGTTCTGTAAAATCATCTGTTAAAATTCAATTACAGTATGATTTGTTAACTGGAGAATTTATTCATTGCGAGATTAAAGAAGGTAATATTGCTGATGCTTCATACATTCCAGCATTGCAAAATACAATACTAGAACGTGGTTTAACTTTAAAAGATTTAGGTTACTTCAAATGGAATTGTACAACAATACTTTTATGAGTTATATCGCAATATCTTCAAAGGTAAAATGGTTTTATATCAAACACTTCATCGTATATTAATTTCTATTCAACGATATGGTATGAAATCTAAGAAAAAAGATAAAAAAACAGCCATTTTAATCTTAGATAACATTAAAATAGCTGAAGTTGATTTAGTAAAAATGGTAGGATAATACTGGTATATTAAATACTAAATTGTAACTTTCTTGAATTTATTTTTGAAGTCTTATTAATGTTACCTCAATTTACACTAATATTAACAATATTAATATTAACTATGAAATCATTATCAATTAACAATTCCAATTTACAAAGAAAAGAATTGTAACTTCATTGGAAAATTATTGAATTATAAGATTGATGGCTATGGTGTCAGTCCCCCTAGGAGATGACTGGAAGTCAGATCCTTGCTATTATGTCTACATGACAGGATGGAGAAAGCTTGTGGTATAAAATTTGCGTAATATCTCCTGCCATAGAGTAGCATCTTGTAAAATCAGGTGGCATAATTAAAATTTTCTTTATGTCATTCAATTTACATTGATCTATTAGAATATCAATTTGCTTTTCAATTTCGTCTTGACAAATAGAGCCTTTTTCTAAAGTAATTAAAAATTTATTCATCATATCCTCCTTGTATAATGTAGTCATATCCTACTAGTCTGTATTAATTACGCATTAGATAATACCACATAATTGATTAAATGGTAAATTATAATAGAAAAAAATTACTATCAAATTATATATTTCTAAAATTCGCTATAACTATTGATCTTACTAAATTTATGAACTATTCTCTTCTAAAACTTTTGTGGGAAAATAAAAATACAAGCAAATTCACATTATCCATGAACTGGTTCGTATCAACGTTTTGTTGCACCCAGTTGGACTCGAATTCCCGGACTTCAGATTTGTTTTTATATACTTTTATTTTTCTACACTTTCCTTTTAACTT
>NZ_BAEV01000179.1 GCF_000246895.1 Clostridium arbusti SL206
GGATTATTTAATGAAATGAAGGATATCATAAGTGTAAATTAATATTAAATATTATCTTAAATATAATTGTATACAATTATGCATTCAATAAATAATAACTAATAGATGCGATTTAAATAAAATATCTATTTTAATTTAATAATTTAGAAGAAATTATAATATAGGAATTAATTAAAACTAATCCCTATATTATAATTATTGTTATTGTCAGATATAGATTGTATCAAAGCTTTCATTGATTCTTTAGAGTTGTTTAGTGCTATGTTATAATATTGATTTTCTAGCATCTTATTTTTCATTTTATTTTTTACAACACTTGTTAATTGTTCATGTTCCTCAGGAGATAGCTTAATATCACTAAATCTAAGTAATCCTTTTTCCGGAGGAGAAAATACTGTTTTTTCTTCATTTAAAGTTACCATTTCTACAGAAGGTTTTGGTAATTTCATAGATATTCCATTGTCGTCTATAGTAATATCATTAGAATTTATAGTAGAAAGATCTATAACATATAATCCAGTTCCTATAAAGTTTATATTCTGTATTTTTTTTAAAATACTAAGATTTCCCCAACTATTATCAATAGTTATTTTTTCATTTAGATTTACCTCAGTAGTTATTAGTTTTTGCTTTTGCTTAATTTGAGTTACTAAAGTTTCTTTTGTAATAAATTTTTTAGAGTTATCAGAGGTTTTAGAGATTGTCCACGGTTCTGAATCAGCTTTAGGTGTTACATAAATTCTATAAGCAAAGGTAAATCCTATAGCTATACATAATAACGCTAGTATAATTGTTCTTTTCTTAACAATTATTCTCATTAGTTTTAACACCATCCTAGAATTTATAAATTTTTATTATGATTATATATTTTATCATAAATTTTTATTATTAAAAATATAAATATAAAAACTAAAGTGAATAATTTATTAATATAGAAGTAATAGCTGCCTTGCAATACATATCTATGTATTGCAAGGCAACTATATATATTTTACTACTAAAAATAATTATTAACATATCTACTTTATAGGCTACTTAATTCTACCAATTATTCACAAAATCATATAGAGCAGGATATACATTTAAATCTGACATAAGTTTAATATAAGAATCAAGTGCTAGCTCATTTTCATTTCTTGTCTTAAGAGCTCTTATCATAAGATTCTTAGGTGTTTCTAGAGGAGATATATACTCTACTACAGATACATCATAACCTTTTGCTTCTAACATAAGGGATCTCATACCATCTGTTAATACATCTGCAATTCTCGTTTTAAATACACCATATTTTAATATTTCTTTAAAAGGTTCATATTTATACTGACTTGCAAGTTCCTTATGGCAACAAGGCACTGCAATTATGGCATCAGCTTCAACTTTTATTCCTAGTGCTAGTGCCATATCTGTGGCTGTGTCACAGGCATGGAGTGATATAACAACATTAATTTTTTTATTAGGAATATACTCCTTTATATCCATTGCTTTAAATTCCATATTTCTGTATCCTAGATTTAAAGCCATTTTCTCAGAAGATTTAATAACTTCTTGAGAATGATCTAAACCAATAAAATTACATTTTATTTTTTTACTTCTGTAAGATAATAGTTAAGTACAAATGTTAAATAGGATTTTCCACAACCGCAATCTAGTATATTTATTGTCTTACCTTTTGGAAGTTTATCAATTATTCCTTCAAGTAATTCTACATAATGATCTATTTGATTATATTTTCTTATTTTATCATTTTTTATTTTAGAATCTTTACTCATTATACCGATTTCTTTTAATAGAGAGTCAGCTTTTCCTATTTTAATATAATAGTTACGATTTAAAAGAGAAGAAGTGGAATTATAATCATCATTTATAGGTTTCTTTTCTTCTATTATAATATTAGACATTTTTACATTTTTGTTGTCTGCTGAAATTAATAAATTTGATCCTCTTTCACTGTATATTAGTGCTAATGAATCATAATTATTGGCATCTGTCACTATTCTATCTATAAGTTCATCTATTAATAAATTTTCTGTTTTTCCATTAAAATTATATTTAATTTTATTATTATCATATATACCATTACCTTTGAATTCTTTTAAACCAGAATTATATGTAACAGTT
>NZ_BAEV01000178.1 GCF_000246895.1 Clostridium arbusti SL206
TTATCCTATTTAAAATATCTATTTAATAATCCTTTGAAAGCTTTTCCATGACGAGCTTCATCTTTACACATTTCATGAACAGTATCATGAATAGCATCATAATTAAGCTTCTTAGCTAAAGTTGCTAATTCTTTTTTACCCTTACAAGCACCGTACTCAGCTTCTACTCTAACTTCAAGATTCTTCTTAGTATCAGCTCCTACAACTTCTCCAAGAAGTTCTGCAAATTTAGATGCATGTTCTGCTTCTTCAAAAGCTATCCTCTTATAAGCTTCTGCTACTTCAGGATATCCTTCTCTATCTGCTTGACGACTCATAGCAAGATACATTCCTACTTCTGTACACTCTCCAGTAAAGTTAGCTCTTAAGCCTTCTACTACTTCAGGATCTACTCCAGCAGCAACTCCAATTTTATGTTCATCTGCCCATTCTTCTTTATCATCAGTTTTTTCTATGAATTTATCCTTTCCCGCACCACATTGAGGGCATTTTTCTGGAGCTTCCTCTCCTACAAATACATATCCACAGACTGAACAAACAAATTTTTTCATAATAACTTCCTCCTAAAATTTCACTTATATTTTATATTTCATTATTTATTATATCATTGGTACTTCGTTACCAACAGTTACTATTATATAATAATTATTATTCATAATCAAGTGTTTTTCATAATAAATAAATAATTTTTTATAATTTTTAGTTTTAGTTAAATAATTACCTTATTAATAGCACAACATAATAATTCTATTATGCATTACATATCACTTATAACTCTTAGTGCATTTTTATAAAAAATTTTTTCTACATCACTCTCACTAAACCCTACTTTTATAAGTTCTTTACCTAATTTGCCCATTTCACCCGTATTCTTAATTTCAACATCGCAATCTATACCATCAAAATCACTTCCAAGTGCTATAACTTCTACGCCTCCAACATTACAAATGTGTTTTATATGATAGATCATATCTTCAATCTTACTGACATTATTTTTCCCTAGAAATTTATTATAAAAATTTATACCCATAATTCCGCCTTTGTTTGATAATTCTTTTATCATAGTATCAGTTAAATTTCTTGGATGATTAGTTATAAATCTTGAATTAGAATGAGATGCAACAAAGGGTCTTTTTGATAATCTCAATACATCAAAGAATCCGGCATCCGAAAGATGTGACACATCTATAATCATATGGAGTCTATTCATTTCTTCTATAACCTGGTGACCAAAATCAGTTAACCCCTTACCCATATACTCCTTTTTAAAATTAGGATATCCTATTTCATTAGGGTAATTCCATGTCAAAGTCATAAGCCTTACACCAAGTCTATAAAAATTTCTTAAATTATAGAGATTTCCCTTTAAAGCTCCCCCTTCTTCTATAGTTAAAAATGCCGAGAGTCTATTCCTATTTTTATTATACATTAATTCACTATAAGATGTTGCAACAGCTATTGAGTCTTTATTTTTTTCCATTTCAATATAAAACTTATCTAACATATTAAGGCAATATTCCAAAGGGTCTTCCACATTCTCTAAGTTTAAAAACAGTGCAAAAAACTGTGCTAAGTTACTACCTTGCTTTAATTTTTCAATATCTACACTAAAATCATTTTTCTTTAGCTCCCACTCTTTTCTACTATCCATCAATTTTGATATAGTATCACAGTGAAAATCTATTACATTCATTATATACCTCCATAAATTATAAGGTTTCTGTTATATTATAACACTAATACCAATTAATTTTTATCTTTATTATCGACTTCATTAACATAATATGTAATACTTTTGTCGAAATTCATCGAATGTTATAAATAAATTTCTAAATAATTTATTATTAATTTATATTTTTACAAAAAAACGACTTGACTTTCTCCTTAATGCTTGATATCATTTAATTAGTTAATAAGTCGATTTTTGTTATTTAAGGAGGATCTTGTGATGAAATCAACAGGAGTTGTAAGAAAAGTAGATGAATTGGGAAGAGTAGTTATTCCAATAGAATTAAGAAGAACATTAGAAATAGCTGAAAAGGATGCTCTAGAGATTTACGTAGAGGGAGAGCACATAATTCTTAAAAAATATCAGCCTGCTTGTATTTTCTGTGGTGATGCAAGAGATGTTACAAATTACCGTGGTAAAAACATCTGTAAAAACTACTACGTGT
>NZ_BAEV01000177.1 GCF_000246895.1 Clostridium arbusti SL206
GTATCTTTAATTTTTATATTGAGGATTTGTAGTTATTGATACTTAAACAAATTTCAAAATACTTAATATTTTATTGAATTTTTTTATAGGTAAAAATTCTTGCCGTTTTGAGTGAATCTGAAATGAATGTATTAATAGTTAATCTTCAATTTGCAAAAAAAAGTTAAAAATCATGGTAAACTTTAATGTAAAAAGGTATAATATTATTAAGAAAAGCATTGAAAATGACCTATACTCCTAACAAGATATAGGTTATTCTATTTAAATATGTAGATTAATTTCTCATTTTCTTGTAATATAAATTTAGAAAGTTATTTTAAAACAATGTAATATTTAATCTGTATAATAAGTATACGAATTAAGTTATAGGTCTAAAATATTACTATATCGTAGAAAAGGGGTGCTTAAAATGAAAGTGTTTCAAGATCTTGTTAAAGAAACATTAGAGCTTCGTGATTTAGAAGAATTAGAATCAGCAGCAGATTTATTTCAGTTTGGTATAGAAAAGGGATATTATAATAAAAGGCAAGCTGATGAATTTAATACTATCTATTGGAAAGTTAAAAACAAATGTTTAGGATATGCTATTGCAGATGTTGTTAAAGGTAATACTTTAGATATTATAAGTATAGTTACTAATGCTCCAGCAGATATAAAGGATAAAAGAAATGAGCTTATTGGATATGTAAATTCTAGATTAAAGGCGCTTAAAGGAAAAGTAACAGGAATTAGATAGTTTACTATATACGGATGTACTATTTAAATATGAAATAAAACTTCTATTGAAGTAGTAACATCCATATAGATAAACTTAAATGGCATTTTTATTTTAATACAAGTCATATACTTAGAGTTTTATGTAAAATAAATTATTTTGAGTATAGAGTTAATATAGATATAGTTATGACTAATATTATAGTGGTTAGCATAGCTGTTTATTTTTTTACATGTTTTGCAATAGGACAAAAAAATTCTTAGTACTATAGTTTTTCTATTCTACTAAGCATGGAAGCTGTTTTTGCTACTATTTGGGGAACTTATAATAGTAGGAAGAGTATTTGGTGTTTAAAGGTGCTATTGGATGTTTATTAATGCTTGTAGGGATGATTTTACCGTAATTGAAGAATCATGAAAAATGGGACATAAAAATTGAATCCTTATATTAATTTGTTATCTAATAGGCTATTGTTATTAAAAATATAGTGATTAGTGATAATATAAATTTTATTATGTGAAAGGGGATTCATAAATTGAGTGAAATAACAATGCTAGGAACCGGAGCTGCAATGGTTACAAGATGCTATAATACTTGTTTTACAATTTCAAGCAAGGATGAGTATTTTCTTGTGGATACAGGTGGTGGCAATACCATACTTTCAAATCTAGAGAAGGTAGAAATACCTATAAGTAAAATTCATAATGTGTTTATATCTCATAGTCATAATGATCATATAACAGGTATTGTATGGATAATAAGAGCAGTTGCACAACAAATTATTAATGGATCCTATGATGGTAAGCTTTATATTTATTGTCATAAGGATGTAATACATATAATAAAAACTATAAGCAATTTACTTTTGCAAAAAAAGTTTATAGACCATATTGATAAAGATATAATTTTTGTAGAAATATATGATGGTTGTAATCTTAATATATTAGACATTCAACTTCAATGTTTTGATATTAAAAGCACTAAGCAACTTCAATTTGGTTTTACTGCTAAATTAAAAAATGGCAAAAAATTAGCTTTTCTTGGTGATGAACCACTTAATGATAGTGTATTTAATTATGTGAATGAATCTCAGTACCTTATGCATGAAGCGTTCTGTTTGTATTCTCAAAGAGAAAAGTTTAAACCATATGAAAAGCATCATTCTACAGTAAAAGATGCTTGTGAGAATGCAGCGAAGCTACAAGTAGAAAATGTAATATTGTTTCACACAGAAGATAAAAATTTAAGTAAGAGAAAAGAACTATATACAGAAGAGGGAAAAGAATATTTTAAAGGCAATATTATAGTACCTAATGATCTTGAAGTCATAGAACTTTAGTATAAGATGATAAGTTTAAATTAAACTTATCATCTTATTTTTTTTGCTTAAGGCCACAATATTCACAGTAAGCAGCATTATGCTCAACTTCTTTTCCGCATAGAGGACATATCTTCTTATACTGTACTTTTAATATTTTCTTTTGTATATTAGAAATTCTATTTTTAATTTCCTTAATATCTTTGCAGAATTTTATAAGAGTCCTATCTAAAGGTTTATCTTTTTCATATTGTTCATATATTTTTTTACCTATTTTCTCATATATTTCTTTTATATCTTTTTCTTCATTGGATATTTCTAAATTTAATTTTGATATCTCTATGAATTCTTCTGTTTTTTTACAGCAGAACTTGCACTGTTTTCAAGAGAATCTTTAATTTTCATAATATTAAAAGGTATAGGCATAATTATTCCTCCCAATTTATATAATACATCTATACTACGTGT
>NZ_BAEV01000176.1 GCF_000246895.1 Clostridium arbusti SL206
ACACGTAGTATTGAATTAAGAACTTGCTTCAATTTAATATTAACAATTTATGATAAACGAGGAGTGTTATAATGACTATAAAATTTATAGTATCTCATTTTATAAAAGATCACGCTAATGTAGATGACAAAAATGTTAGAGAAAAATATGGAATTTTAAGCGGAGTTATAGGAATAATAGTTAATTTAATACTATTTATAATTCAAATTATACTTGGTGTTCTTACTAATAGCATTGCTATAATTGCAAATGCCATTAATAACCTAACAGATGTGACTTCTTCCCTAGTAACTATTATTAGTTTTAAGCTTTCGAGTAAACCTGCAGATAAAGAGCATCCTTTCGGCCATGGAAGAATAGAATATATTTCTGCACTTATAATTTCCTTTTTAATATTAGCAGTAGGTTTTGAATTTGTTAAAAGCTCCTTCCAGAGAATATTGCATCCAGAGCCTCTTAAATTTAGCCTAATCACATTAATAATTATGATAATTGCTATACCTTTAAAGCTTTGGTTAAGTTATTTTAACAAGTCCTTAGGCAAATTAATTGATTCATCTACTATTCAAGCCACTGCCACTGATTCATTGAATGATGCGGCAATACTCATTGGACTTGTAATTTCAATATTAGTATCATATTTTACACATATTTCTATAGATGGATACGTGGGTATGATAATAGCAGTCTTTATAATAATATCTGGAATTTCCTTTATAAAAGAAACTCTTAATCCTCTATTAGGTGAAGCACCAGATCCAAAATTAGTAGAAGAGATAAGAACAGGTGTACTAAGCTATGATTATATTTCAGGTGTACATGATTTAATAATACACAACTATGGTCCAGGTAGATCTATGGCATCACTCCATGCTGAAGTACCTTGCAATATGTCAATTATGAAGATTCATGATGTAATAGATACTGCTGAAAAAGAACTTTCTAAAAAACTTAATATGTTTATTGTGATACATATGGACCCTATATGTAATGATTCTGCTGAAGTAATTTACACTAAGAATTCTGTTTTGAATATATTAAAAGACTTCCCCATTGTTGAGTCATTACACGATTTTAGAATAGTTGGAGAAGGTAAAAGTAGAAGTATAATATTTGATATAGTTATAGACTTTGATAATAAAATATCTGAAGAAGAACAAAAGATTCTTAAAGATAACATATCAGAAGCCGTGAAAGAAAAAAATCATGGTTATAATACAGTTATAACCGTAGACAGAGATTATACACAATAAATAATATTTAGTAAAAAAAGCTAACTCATTGGAACTAATAAATTCCCTAGAGTTAGCTTTTTATTAACTGAATTTAAATTAATCTTGATCTGTTAAAATTATAGGACCATCCTTTGTTATAGCAAGAGTATGCTCATATTGTGCTGAAAGGCTGCCGTCTACAGTACGTGCTGTCCAACCATTTGCATCCTCAACAGTTTCATAGCTGCCTATATTTATCATGGGTTCTATAGTAATTACCATTCCCTCTCTAAGCTTTATACCCCTTCCTGCTCTTCCATAGTGAGGTACTGCTACATCGTCATGCATCTCTTTACCTATACCATGTCCTGTGTAGTCTCTTACTACAGAATATCCAAGAGACTCTGCATAAGTTTGTATTTCATGCCCTATGTCACCTATGTGATTTCCTATAACTGCCTTTTTTATTCCTTTATAAAGGCATTCTTTTGTAACCTTCATAAGATCCTCTGCTTCTTTTGATATTTTGCCTACAGCATAAGACCATGCAGAGTCAGCAAGCCATCCATTTAGGTTTACCACCATATCTATAGTTACAATATCTCCTTCTTTTAAAGGTTTCTTTGTGGGAAAGCCATGACATATTTCATCATTTACAGATGCACATATGGCATAAGGATATCCCATATATCCCTTTTCCTCTGGAGTAGAATTGTGCTCCTTCAAAAATTTCTCTACAAAACTGTCTATTTCCATAGTAGTTATACCAGGCTTTATCATCTTAGCTATTTCCTTATGGCATGCTACTAATATTTTTCCTGCTTCTTTCATATATTCTATTTCCTGTTTTGTTTTTATTTCTATCAAAATTATCGCCTCAATCTTTAAATATTATATTAGGCACATTCAAATAAATAACTAATCAGTATGCTAGTCTATTTGACTTACTATTTATTTTCATATGCCTTATACTATTATTTTAACATATTCATATACTAAAATAACTGTCATCAATGATTTAACTTTATATAAATTATATAACATTAGGCATGTTCAAATAAATAACTAGTCAGTATACTAGTATATTATGAATCATACTACGTTAACAGAACCCTCTGATAGCACCACTATCATCAGAACCTGTTTCCTTGTATGATTCATAATATACGTCGTATCTTTGACTTGTTATTTATTTTCATATGCCTTAATAAAAAAATAGTTTTTCCAAATAAAATTTATTATTTTCTAAGTCATTAATATAACAAATAACATTACTTGATAATAAACTACCTTCTAATTATATGTATTATGAAAATTTACCACATATTATACACCGATAAAAATAAACTTTCAAGGTGATTCACCATGTCTG
>NZ_BAEV01000175.1 GCF_000246895.1 Clostridium arbusti SL206
ACACGTAGTATATTTATAAAAAAATTCTCTAATTTACTGATAATATATCAAATAATAACGATTACATGGAAATTGTATTTTCCTATGCTACTATACTACTTATAAAATAACTTATATAACTGTATACCTTGGGATAAAATTAATATTATTTTTTTATATTTTCCAATTGATTATATTTTGTACACATTGTATAATCATATTAAATTAGTTATGTTGTTTTATATTATTTTTATTAGATTACATATTTATGTAACAACATGCTGTTTTGTATTTTTGCATTAAATAGATTAGTTTAATTTCAAATCATTCCTAAACTTAAGGAGGATAATATAAACAAACACTTATTTAGCTTGCTTCCTCCACCTTTTTAGAATAAAAAAGAATACTTTGTTATTTTTAAATATCCTCACAAATTGCATCATTTCTATATTTAATGCTAACTATATATCTAGATTGAGTCTACTTATGATAAGGCACATTCAAATAAATAACTAGGCAGTATGCTAGCCTATTTTGAATTCTACTGCGTCAGCAGAACCCTCTGATAGCACCGCTATCAGAGGGACCTGCTTCCTTGTATAATTCAAAATATACGTCGCATCTTTGACTTGTTATTTATTTTCACATGCCTAATATAATTTACCACTCCTTAATTTACTAGTTTTAATTAATAAGATTGTATTTTCAACAAACTTATATTACAATTATCTTATATTTATGGATTTAGTAATTGTATTTTAGAATATTTATATAATTAGAATCTAAATAAACAATCAACTTATTTTTAATAGAAATACTAAAACCAAAAACAATAAAAATTTATTTATTGTTTTTTAATACTTGTTACTTTACGAAAGGAGAACTAAACATGTTACAGGATACGGCTTTAACCCCTCAAGAAGTAGCTGATATATTAAAGATAGCAAAAAATACAGTATACGAATTAATAAAACGTGGAGAATTGAATGCATATAAGGTTGGTAAAAAGCTTAGAATTGATTTTAAAGATGTAGAAGATTATAAAAACAAATCAAAAAGTATAAAATCAGCTGAAGTTAATAATCAAGACACTAATATAGATAATAATCCATTATCTTTTGAAACACTCTCTCCACCTTTATATGAGGCAACTTCACCTAAAGACTTTGTTATTTGTGGTCAGGATGTAATGCTAGATATTTTATCTCGTCACCTAGAAATGAAACTTCATGGTGTAAGAATTCTAAGATCATATACTGGTTGTTATAACGGTCTATTCGCACTTTATCTTGGCAAAATTCAAATTTCAACAGTTCATCTTTGGGATGGTGATTCAGGCGAATATAATATTCCCTTTGTTAGAAGAATGCTTCCTGGAGTTCCTACAGTAATAATTCATCTAGCTTGCAGAATGCAGGGTTTTTATGTAGCTAAAGGTAATCCAAAAAAAATTAAAGGTTGGGAAGATTTAAAAAGATCAGATATTTCTATTATTAACAGAGAAAAAGGATGTGGAACAAGAATTCTTTTAGATGAGCATATTCGCGTACTTGGAATTGACAGTAGTTCAATAGAAGGATATTCACGAGAATGTTTCTCTCATCTTGCTGTTGCAAGTACGGTGTCTAGAGGCGGTGCTGATTTA
Organism: Clostridium arbusti SL206; assembly: GCF_000246895.1. Lineage (GTDB taxonomy): Bacteria > Bacillota > Clostridia > Clostridiales > Clostridiaceae > Clostridium_I > Clostridium_I arbusti. Next base: position 1,625 of record NZ_BAEV01000175.1, read on the forward strand.
GCGATAGGAAATGAAAAAACCGGACTTCAAGTTAAAAATATTGATTTTATTCCACTACAGGAAGAAAAATATCAATTAGTTGTAAAGAAAGAAGACATGAATAAACCTTTTTTTAAAGCCATTATGGAAATATTAAATTCCGAAAACTTTAAAATGGAAATTTCCGGATTAGGTGGATATGATCTTACCGAAACCGGAAGTATTGTTGCTGAACTATAAAAATCATCAAATAAAGCTACTTTTTTTGATGATTTGCATAGATTTTATAAAATACACTGTAATTATTCATAATAAAATGCTATAATATTTATAAAATCAATTACACTATTTTAGTTAAACTAACATTCGTTATGCTATTAGTTTAGCATGTTAGCCTATTTTAAAATATAGTAAGGTGATTTAAGGTTTATAATTGTTCACAAAAGCATTTATAAACCTTAAACTTTAGTATAATTGAAGCAAGTTCTTAATTCAGGTGGGGATTCTTTTACCCCATCTGAATTTTAGAACTGCAAATGCATGGCTTACTTGGCGTTGAACTCCCACTTTCACAGAGTGCGTGAGAGACTTACGCCAAGTTAGTCAGGTTAAAATTTTATCAAGTGGTCTTAATTAGCTATGAATTCAATTCTATAGCTAAATTTAGATAAAAATTTCAATAATATTATACAGTGAGGAGAAATTATTATGGTAAATCCAAAACATCACATTTTTGTTTGTACTAGTTGTAGACTTAATGGAAAACAACAGGGTTTTTGTTATTCAAAAGGTTCCGTTGACATTGTAGGTGAATTCATGGAAGAGTTAGACAGTAGAGATTTGTCAGGTGAAGTAATGGTAAATAATACAGGTTGTTTCGGAATATGCAGTCAAGGTCCTATAGTTGTGGTATATCCAGAAGGAGTTTGGTATGGTAATGTAACTGCTGATGACGTTGAAGAAATTGTAGAATCCCATATTGAAAATGGTGAAATTGTTAAAAGACTTCAAATTTAGCAGATACATATAATAAAGATAATAAGAAANANNATATATATATATATATTATTATTATTTATTATTA
>NZ_BAEV01000174.1 GCF_000246895.1 Clostridium arbusti SL206
ACACGTAGTATATATTATATTATTTTCCATTTATTTACAAGTATTTAATATTCCATTTATAGTTAATATAATTATTTCTATTAGCACATACTATAAATATCATAAGATATCTAAGTCTTTTATGTTTGTATAAAATTTAGTTGTTAACTTAATTTTACAGATCTAGATTTTCTTAATACATATCACTGAGAAATATTAAGAAAATATTATTAATGATTATCTTCAATAATAAATTAATTAGAAATATAAATAAATATTATATGTTCTTATTATTTTAACTTAGGAGGAATAAATATGAAGCAAGAGATTATAAGTTTTTTAAGCACCATAGAAGATGAAATATGTGGAATCTCTAAATATATATATGAAAATTCTGAAGAGAGCTTTCACGAAAACAAAAGTTGTAATTACTTAATAAAATTGTTAAATAAACATTCTTTTAAAGTACAAAAAAAATACTTAAATATTGACACATCCTTTAAAGCAGAATTCGGAGATGGTCATCCAAAAATCTGTTTTTTATGTCAATATGACGGAACAAAGGATGATGGCCAAATATATGGATATAATCTTCAATCTGCCATGTCTATAGGCGCGGCTATAGGATTATCTAAAGTAATTTCTAAGGTAGGTGGATCTATTGTTGTTATAGGTTGTCCCGGTGAAATACTAGGAGGCTCAAAACTAACTATGGTTCATCAAGGCGTCTTTGAAGACTTAGATATAGTTCTTATGACACAGCCTTATGTTGAAACTGCTGTTAGTGGAAATTCTCTAGCTGTTTTACCTATTGAAATAAAATATAAAAATATTTTAAATAAGTCTAAAGAAAGTTCTAAGATATATTCTCCAATAGACTCTTGTATGTTTACATTTAATGCAATTAATCTAATACTTAAGGGATTTGATAATAGTTCTTATATTCATAGTGTAGATATTCATAGTGAATCTAAAGATAAAAATAATTTAGAAGCTACTGCTCATTTTTTATTAACTACATCAAAAATAAAAACGGCTGAAGATATACAAAATAAAATTAGCGATTTTATGAATTTTACGGAAAAACTATTGAATATAAAAAGTGAGTTGCATATATATGACTTGCCTTGTAAAGAACTTATTTCAAACAAAACTTTAAACAGACTATTCTCTCATAATTTAAAAGAGATGGGAATAATAGATATATTGAGTACAAAAAATATAGATTCATGCTTAAGTCTTGGCAATGTTAGTCACGTAGTTCCTAGTATAAATTATTATATAAATATTATTAAAGATAAAAATATAAGCTATGGTACTAAGGATTTTGCCTTAGCTACTCAATCTACTTTTGCCAATGATATAATCATAAAAACTGCAAACGCTTTAGCTATAACTGCCTTAGATTTAATTGAAAAAGAATCTCTTATTTCAGAAGCTAAAATAGAGTTATTCTCAAATATAAAATGATATTTAGGATTATTTCATTATCTTATATAAAATATGAATAGTTCTTATTCATTACACAAGAACTAGTATAATAAAATTGCATTCCTCAATAAATATATGTGAAAGATTGAAGCAATAAATTATATACTATATTATAGAAGTTAAACTACTTTAAATTAATTTAAAGTAGTTTAACTATATAAAAATTTTACACATAATATTTTTTTAAAAGGAGCATGATTATGATTGGTGAAAGACTTTGTATTGGCGATACTATAGGACTAATTTGTCCTTCAAGTGCAGAAAATGCTGAAACTATACAAAACGGAATAGAATTCTTTAAGAATCAAGGTTTTAATATAAAAGAGGGAAAAAATATATACAAACGTTTTGGATATCTTGCTGGAACAGATAGAGAAAGAGCAGATGATATAAATAATATGTTTCTTGATCCTTACGTAAAAATGATATTATGTATAAGAGGTGGTTATGGTTCAATGAGAACTTTACCTTATATAGATTTTAATATCATAAAAAATAATCCTAAGATATTTGTTGGATTTAGTGATATAACCACATATTTAAATAGTTTCTATGACAAGTGTAATCTAATAACCTTTCATGGACCTATGGTCAACTCAAATTTTAATGATGAATTTACATTAAAATCTCTTCTAAATACTGTCATGAATGGATACAAACCTATAACTATAAAAAATCCTGACAATATACTAACTACAAGCAATTCTTCAAAATGCGTAGGGGGTATATTAGTTGGAGGTAATTTATCACTTATTTGTTCTACATTATCTACTCCATTTGAAATAGACACAACTAATAAAATCTTATTTATAGAAGATGTAGGTGAGGAGCCTTATGCTATAGATAGAATGCTAACCCAGCTATTATTAGCTAATAAATTGCAAGTTTGCACGGGAATAGTACTTGGACAATTTACAAAATGTTCTTTACCTCATTATGAAAGAAGTTTAACTCTAGAAGAAATTATATCAGATAGGATATTATCATTAAACATACCCACACTATGCAATTTTATGTCTGGACATGACTATCCCAAACTTACTCTTCCAATTGGTGCAAAGATAAAGCTTGATTGTAAAAATGGAATCATAAACGTCTTAGAAGCAATAGTGAACTAACTAAAATGGGTAGATAACTTACAATCATTTCCTCTTCATTCATATCTATTTCTTCAAATTAAGGCATTGATAGCTGCAAAGTGTATTGCTGTCACAGCTTATAGTATCTCCTTTATTTTTAAAAATAAATGTAATAAAAGTCCTTGAAAATAGTTATTTTCAAGGACTTTATTTTGGAGGCGCCACCCAGATTTGAACTGGGGGTAAAGGTTTTGCAGACCTCTGCCTTACCACTTGGCTATAGCGCCGTAATATA
>NZ_BAEV01000173.1 GCF_000246895.1 Clostridium arbusti SL206
TATATTGACATCTGTAATTAAACATAATTATTTTATATTTATACCACATTCTAATGCTATTATTTAAATATAGTAATACTAGATATTACTTTTGAAACTCTACTTATTGTAATATAAGCCTTATGTTCCCAGAAAAAACATAAGGCTTATCTATTTTTGTGCATTTATTATATCAAATACTGGAATATAAAATAATATATGTTATAATTTTTATATAAAATATATTTGTACAATAACAAAAACTATCAGTAATATAATGAATGGGAGATGTAGAAATATGAAAATTGATATTGAAACAGCCAAAAAATATCTCAGGAACCCTAAACAAGCTATTTCAGACGCTAAGAATTCATTATTTACAGAATCAGATTTACAGTCTGCTATTGATGAAGTATATGAAGATAATAAACCAAAATTAACAGGGAGATTCTTTCTACAGAGGTCTAATTATAGAGATGCACCAAAGATGATTGTTTCCCAAAATTATTTAGATGAAGTAATAAAACCTTTTATTGAAAAGGTAAACATTGAATTAAACTGGAAAATAAGAGTACCTGCTGATATTATGAAATAATCTTTATAGTAATAATTTTATGTCTTAGTATATCATAAGGTTTATTACTCCAATATCTATATAAATATATTTATATAGATATTGGAGTAATATTAAATATAATTAATTCTTAGTTTGTATTTATTTGTATAACAACACTGTCACCTTAAAGAAGATACCCTTGGCATATCTAATGCGACATATCTGCTATAGGATATAAAAAAGCAAACATTATTTCCTCTATTTTACACTTATTCATATATAAATTTTGTAATGCTACAAGATTTATATGATTATGAACTACAAATAATACCATTTATATAATTCTATACAGCACAAATAAACCTACATATTATAAATTTTAAAAAACTATATAGGAAATAAAACCTAGATACTTTTATTTTTTAAAATTATAGGTTAAAATATATTTATTGGATATTTACTTTTTCGTATTTATTTTAGGAATCTATTAAAGCCTGCAACGCTCTAATAGGTTCTTTTACTTTTTTGATTATTTATTCTAATAATTTAGTAAAATCATAATCCATTTCACCAGGTGCCATCTTTTCTAAAACATCAAAGTTATAACCTCTCTGCTCATAATCATTAAATTTAGTTTTCTTAATATCATCATTATCTTTTTTCTTTTTAAAGTTCCTATTATATGCGTTTTTAGCCTTATTCATAGCTTCTTTTACAGTAGATGTAACTTTATTAACTATTTTATAAACATTGCTTATAGAGCCTCTACGCTTAATTTTAATCATTTTAATTTTAACAAGTTCTATAATATATCGTTGTATACTCCGTACACTTCTATTGAGTTTTTCAGCTAAATAAGCTTGTCCTGGAAAACATTGGTCTTTGTTACCATAGCACATTGAATTTAATAAACAATATAATCTAAAAGCACCATCATTAAGACTATTACAAGTTATATCTTTATTTTGGAGGATAGTATAATTAGTCATTACTTTCTACCCCCTCTTATTCTCTCAATAGGACTTATTTTGTTGTAAGCTTTTCTAATATCCTCGTCTGAAAGGTCTGCATACGCTTGTTCCGTTACAGTGACGCTGCTATGTCCTAATAGTTTTGACAAAATATGAATACTTCCACCATTAATAAGAAAATTTCTTCCAAAATTATTACGTAGACAATGTGCTGTTATATTCTTTAATGCTATTCTTTCACAATATCCTCTGAAATTTTTTTCAAAATTAGATACTCCTAATCTAGTATTATGTTTTGTACAAAATAATAAATCTGATTCTATATATCTATCCTTGTATTGTATCCATCTCTTTAACTGCGTTCCCATGCTCCTAGAGAAAAATACATACCTATCTTTTCTACCCTTTGTTATGTCTTGTGGAATTAAAATGGCTCTTCTATCCACATCAAGGTTTTCTATCTCTAACAACAAACATTCATTAAGTCTCATGCCAGTATCAATTAGCAATTGTATAATAATATAATCACGATATTCATGAAATTTAGTTGTATCGATATTTTGAAGTAATCTTTTAAGTTCTGCATCTGTAATTGCTTCTTTAGGCTTTCTGCTGTTTTTAAATTGTTTAATTTTTTTCATAGGATTATTTTTTAAATTATATTCACTTTCCATATAATTAAAAAATACTTTTAGATTTCTAATATAATTATTTATAGTTGTTACTGAAATTTTTGAATTGTAGTCTTTTCTATTTTCTGGATAATTTATTTTTAAAGAATTTTTATCTGAAACAAAAGTATATTTTCCCCTATCCTTGGTATATTTAATATACTCTCTGATATGCCGTTCTTTTATTTCATTAATATTATTAATACCATGCTCATCTCTCATATATCTGGAAAATAATCTAAGACAAGATTCATAAGATGTGATAGTTTTTATTCTTAAATCTTTTTGCTGACACCAAATCATAAAGTCATCAATTTTGTAATCTAAACTTTGTTTTTTTATATTTTTATTCATAAAAATAACCTCCAACAATCACATCAATGAATATTGAAAGTTATCTTTATAAATAAATAAATAAATATTAGTCGGCTCAAAAATCAATTAGTTGGTCTGATGATATAACCTCAACCGTCTTAAACCCCTTACTGAGCTGCCATTCTAGCTTTATTTTTAAGTCTAAGTTTGTCTGCAATCATTGCTATGAATTCAGAATTAGTAGGTTTACCCTTTCCATTATGTATAGTATATCCAAATAGCTTATTTATAGTATCAACTTAGTTATACCAACACTTTGCAGACTTAAAAATATTATTATGTGATACTACGTGT
>NZ_BAEV01000172.1 GCF_000246895.1 Clostridium arbusti SL206
GCGACTATAACAGCAACAACAAGTGATGGATATAAAACAGCTAGTTGTGTTATATATGTTAATAATCCATATATTTGGTAGTATAGGATATGAATTTTTATAGTTAATCCGAGTTATACACAATTGGGAAATAATAGTAATTCACAGTAATAAATAAAAACGACTATGCAAGATTATAGTCGTTTTTATTTATATTATTCAGCATAGAACTATTATCTACGATGTAATATACAAAGGATAAATTGGATTTAATAAATATGAGTTAACTATTTCAATACAAAAATAATAAAACATAGGAGGTGCCATCTTGAAACACAAAGAAAAAAATCATCACATATTAAAGTATATTGTAGCAGCTATTTTACCTATTATAGTTACATTTAATTTACTAGGATATTCTGTATTTGCCAGTGAAAATAATAAAGGCTTAAAGGTATCATCAACAAATAATATAGTAAATAATAAGTCACAATCAAGTTTAAATAAAAGCAAAGTACCTGCTAAGGGTAAAGGACTTATACCTTATAAAGTAAAGATAAAAAAGAGTACAGCAAATTTAAACTCACAGCCCAGGTTAAAATCAACTGCACCCTTGCCAGTTTCTTATGATTTAAGAAAAACTGGGAGAACAACTATTGCAAAAGATCAAGGAGAACTGAATAATTGCTGGGCTTTTTCAGCTATAGGTTCTCTTGAATCAAATCTTCTTAGAATTGAAAATAAGACTTACGATTTTTCGGAAATAAACATGACAACCCACAATGATATTGATAATAATCCCTATGATGGAGGCAATAATCAAATGGCCACGGCATATCTTGCCAGCTGGAAGGGACCAGTAAATGAAAAGGATGATCCAGCACCATCTAATCCTAACAACATAGTAACTAGAAATGGACTAAAGGAAAAAAAACATATACAAGAGGTATTATTTATACCTGACAGAACAGGGCCTTTAGATAATAGTGAATTGAAAAGAGCAGTTATGAATTATGGTGCTGTATCCTCTTCTCTATATATGGATGAGTATAGCTATTTTAATTTAGGCAAGAATTCATACTATGATTATACAGAGAGTTCTAGTAATCATGCTGTAGATATAGTAGGATGGGATGATAATTATTCTAAAAATAATTTTTTAGTTAAACCAAAGGGAAATGGAGCTTTTATTTGTAAGAATAGTTGGGGGACAAGCTTTGGGGATAAGGGCTATTTTTATGTTTCCTATTATGATGTATCTATAGGTATTGATAATGCAGTGTTCAATGGAGTAGAGCCTGTTAATAATTATAGCAAAAATTATCAATATGATTTAGATTATAATGGTATTGTTTCGGTTGGTGAAAGCAATTGGTTTTCAAACGTGTTTACGGCCTCAGCAAATTCATCTACCATGGAATCCTTAGCGGCAGTCAGCTTTTATACAGATAAAGAAAATGCAAGCTATTCAATTTATGCAGAAAATGATTATGGTACTAACAAATTTAATAGAATAGCTTCAAATTTAGTAGCATCAGGAATAATTGCAATGCCTGGATATCATACTATAAAATTACCTAAACCTCTTTCTTTAAGTACAGGTAAAAAGTTCGCAGTGGCGGTAAAGGTTAAAGGATCATCTATACCTTTAGATTATTTAAGTAATCCCAATGGAAATTCATTTATAAGTGCAAATGGATCAAAGTGGGTTGCACTTCCAGCTGCTGTAGATTTAAAGGCATTTACAAATATAAGTTCTAAAATTTTAGTAAAAAGTATCACCTTAAACAGTAGCTCTATAAATATTAATGTGAATAATACAGCAAAGCTTTCCAGTTCAATCTCTCCAAGTAATGCTACAAACAAAAAGATAAGTTGGAGCAGTAGTAATTCAAAGATAGCTACTGTAGATAGCAGTGGAAATGTTAAGGGTATTTCACCGGGAAAGGCCGTAATAACAGTAAAAAGTGAAGATGGAAATCTTACAGCAAAGTGCACAGTTAACGTGAAAGGAACTATAGCAGTTAAGTCAGTATCTTTTGGTTTAAAGCCAATAAATACAAATAGTGATTTTAGATTTACTTTCCAAAGCCCTATTTATAAGGGAACTAATTTTAAATATATTACACTAAAAGATAATAAAAATGTGAACATAGCTATAAATGTCAGTGTAAATAACAATGTTTTAGTCTTAAAGCCCAAAAGTAATTTAAAGAATGGCAATATGTATTTTATAAATATTCCTGTGAATTCAGTGGTTGATGCTAAAAGTAGTACATTGTTAAAGACTTATAGTACAAAGTTTGTAACTGCTTTAGCCTATAATTCAGCTGTGAAATTTGGAGATGCCAATTTGGAAAAGAAGATAAGGCCTGTTTTAAAAAAGCCTAAGGGAAATATAAGTTCAAATGATATGGATGCCTTAACTTCCTTAAATATAAGTGGAAGTAATATTAAAAGTCTAAAGGGATTAGAATATGCAGTTAACTTGAACAGTCTTAATGCAAAAGATAATAAGATAATTGACACAAGTCCACTTAACAATTTGTTGTCACTGAAAACATTATTACTTAGTGGTAATAAAAAATAGTAGAATTAAAATTGACATTTTTAGCAAGTAGTCTTCTAATAATCATTCTATATCCAACTATTGTCTTTACAGCAGACAATGGTTGGATAATTTTATGGGTATTTTATAGATAAATGTTATATGATATAATGTTATTGTTAACATAGTATGTATTTTGTTTGATAAATTAGTTAATGAGATTTAATAATAATTTCAAAGAAAATAAAATATAAGGGGACAAGTTAAGATTTAATATTGAATTTGGTATTGTTTTTTTGTTTAATAGGGGGAAAACTATGTTTTGTAAAAAGAGTATAGCTGTTTTTTTTAGTTGTTTATTAATTACTTTGAATATAAGTTTTTTATCAAAGACCATTGCAAAGGCAGTGGCTGATACAAAAACACCTGTATTAAAGAGCGTAAGTATTGATAAAGTGAATGTAACCGCTGGGGAAAGTATAACGGTAAAAATAGATGCAGATGACGATTTGTCTGGAATATATGGTGCAAGTATATACTACGTGT
>NZ_BAEV01000171.1 GCF_000246895.1 Clostridium arbusti SL206
TATATTCACTATAGATCTAAATAAAATTAATTTAAATTCCAGATATTTATGGCTTTTTTTAATAATTGTTAAAACATTACAAATAATTATTGTGTTAATGCTTTTTAAATTTAGTACTTATTTTAATAGATTTAAATTATTCCAACAAGAAGGTACGCTTTTTTCTAATTTAATAATTCAAGTAGGAATTTTCAGTCTTTTTATATTTAGTATCAATTTTGGTGTTTTTAATATAAAAAATCCTAAGATATACAACTGTGCTATATTTATTATGTATTTTATGTTTTTAACAGTACAATTAAAGGGATTAAAAGAATATAAACGAATTGTAAATATAGAATCTAGGTATAAAATCCAAGAACATCAGATTAAAGATATGGAAGAAATAATTAGTATAATTAGACAAGAAAAACATGATTTTGCAAATCACATCAATGTTATATGGGGGTTGTGCTCATTAAATAAACCAAATGCTGTTGAGCAAATAAAAAATTATGTAGTGGGAATTTCAGATGCACTTCATTCATCCTTCAAGTACATAGATACTGGTAATGACTATTTAAATGGATTGTTGTCCATAAAAAATAATTATGCAATGAAAAACAACATAAATTTTGATATAATGATTGATGAACCATTTAGTTCCATAAAAGTTAAAGAAAATGAATTAATAAGTATTATTAGTAATCTTGTAGATAATGCATTTGAAGCATTTCAACTTAAATCCAATATTGAAAATAAAGAAATATCAATTGATACTTTTATTGAAGACAAAAAATTTTATATTGAAATATCTAATAATGGAGATATGATTTCGGAAGATATTCAGGATAAAATTTTTAATAGAGGATTTTCTACAAAAACTAAAAAGTCATATGATCACGGATTTGGACTGTATATTATTAAACAATTGATCAAACAAAATAATGGAAATATATCTTTAGAAAGTACTCCTGAAAGGACTAAATTTTTGATTGAATTTCAAATAAAGGAGTTAAATAAATGAGTAAAGTTATAACTTGTTTCGTAAAAAAAATTTCTGAATCAAATCCTGAATTTTCAGATTTAGATTTAAAAAAGATGGAATATGGATTAATTTGTGCTTTTGATGAGATTACAAAGTTTATTCCATATTTTATTATATTCTGGATATTTTCTCTCCAAAAATATTATATAGTCACTCTCATATTTTTTTGTCCTATAAGATTATTTTCAGGCGGATATCATGCAAAAACTTACTGGGGTTGTTTTTTTATTAGTTTTATTGTATTTTTTATAATAATTATTTCTGGTAAATATCTAGTAATTAACAGTACCATTATACTATCATTATTAATTATTTCCTTTATAGCTATTTGCATTTTTTCTCCTGTGGATAACATTAATAAAAGGATAAAAAGTAAAGAGCGAAAAATGAAACTTAAATATTATTCTATATTAATTATTTTAATTTTAATTATAGCATGTTACTTCATTCCAAATAATTTTTTAAATACTGCTGTAATATCAATTGTTAGTGCAACAATAATGATGATGATTGGAAAAATAAATAATATAAATGGTAATGCTAGACAACATGAATAATAAAATTACAAATGCATTACAGTTTATACGCTGTTATTGAAACCTTTTTATCTATTTTAGAAAAAATTATTTTACAATTAGAAAAAGCACCAGTATTTCTACCAGTGCTTTTTCAACTCAAAATTAAACAAAAGGAGTTGTGTTCTTATATTTCTATAATACATAACTCTTATTATATTGTCAATAATATTTTTGTGCATTTTAATACATTTTAATGTATTACGGATTAAAAATAGCACTTATTTTTTTCAATATCATACAATCTAATATATAACAGAACAAAAATAAGCACTATCCAACAGACTGTGCAGGCGAAGTTAGCTTGCCACTCTCCTCACCTTCGATTTCTAACTTAAATCCATTTATCTCTACATCTTCACTTAATTCAATTACAAGACATCTAGTACCATTTTTATCAACAACTTGTTTAACTGAACTTAAATCTCTTGGATTAATAATTATACTCGTATCTTCATTTTCAATTTTTATAGATTTACTTCCAAAATCGGGAATTATATTTTTTACCTTAAACTCGTAATCTCCTCCACAAATTTCTTCAAAAGAACTTTCTAAAACTTCCGTATTCTCTATTCCACTATCTTCTAAAACTTTCTTAATTTCTTTCATATTCATAGTGGGTTCCTCTTCATCTACGTTATCTTCTAATTTTTCATTTATTTTTTCATAAATTTCCTGCATAGCATCAGCTTTTATTTTATCACCAATTACATCATTCAATATAGCATTAAATCTGTCTTTTTCTTCTATAGCAGTCTGTTTTATACTACAATTTAAAACCTCTTCAATAAATTTTAAATTCAATTGTCTTGATTTTGAAGAATAGTATACAACTTTATTTACATCCATATTTCCATCACTAAAGCTAGGAAACATAAATCCATCTAAAGGTGAGTTTAAATTTATTGTAGTATCTAAGGCAGAATTAGGTTTAAAGGTCATCTCTGCATAGTCAAATTTTAAAACTCTTTTAGGAATCTCTACTTTGTTTATACTACATAAAATAAACTGGATAGCTTGTATAGAATCTTCTAATGATTCATCTGCTTCTTCTCTTCTTTTGTTGTTTCCCTTGTAGTACTCAGCTTTTACAAAATTTATTACTATATCTGTATCATATGTATAATTTTCAGATATTTTTTCTACTATTTTATCAGCATATTCCACTAACCTTTCTCCTGAACTCAATGCCTTATATAATACATTTTGTGTACTCTCTTCTAAGTTTTCACTGTTAAAATCTAATTCAAATATTTTTGTATCTATGGTTCCAGTAAGAACCTTTTTAAAATTATTCAAATAAAGTTCCTTTTTCTCAATTTCTAACATATCAAAATAGTTAAGTTCTTTTTTTATAATTTCATTATTGTCTTTTTTTAAATATACACTATATACTTCTTTTATAGACATTATATAGCTGTTTAATTTAAATTCTTTTCTTAAGTCAGCTAAATCTTTTTTATTCATAATCAGCACCTCATCTTTCTTTTTGGGATAA
>NZ_BAEV01000170.1 GCF_000246895.1 Clostridium arbusti SL206
TATAATGAAAATAGTATTAAAAAGGAAGGTATATTGATAATAGATATAGGAAGTAAAACTATAGATGAAATAGAGTATATATTAAATAATAGATTATATACATCTATTATTTAGATAATAAATATACTTTAGTATAGAAATTTGACTGAAAAAACTAATTTTCATATATATGTTGCAATAAATTATATTCATTATGGAAAGGCTAATTTGTTTAAATCTAATTTAGTGATTATTATTAGTGTATAATTTTAATTTCAGATTATATATGATTTATAAGTATACCCATCTCTAGCCCTAATTTAAGCTGCGTTGGCTTACAAGATAGACATATAATTATAGCCTATCTTGTAAGCCATATGATTTATTAAAATAAAGATTTTATAATTAACTAATAAATCTATGCAATTACATATATTTTAAAGTATATAAGCTTTAATTGAGTAAGTAATTTAGCAATTCATTGATAATATTTAACTTTTTTATAAAAAGATTTTTTAAGGAAGTATAGATATCTCAATATTTATGATATTATTTAATGAATATAAGATAATATTATAAACTTAAAAATATATTGACAAATTATTAGTAGTAAGATTATATAAAGTTTTTATTTGATGAAGAAATTGTTTTTTTGCCGCCCAAAGTTTTAATAATAGAATGATAAATTCCTCGTGATATGATATCGGCTAAATGCATTACTACGTATAATCTAGTATTTTGCAATACCATGAATTCTAATGAACCTGCAATATTTACTACACCAGTAATACTTAAATCTCCCACAGGTGGAAGATCTTTATTCATAGCAGCGCCTGGCATTATTGGTTTGTTTTCTATAATGATTCCACCTACACTTTGGAGACTACCAAGACATGCATCTACGGCTATTATATAGGGATTTTTATATATAGATTTTATTTTATTTATAGTTTCACATAAATTTTTAGCGTGTATTGGAGATTCTAAGTTTCCATATATGAATATATGATCTCTTATTAAAAAGTTAAGTTTATCACCTACAAGAGGACCTAAAGAATCTCCAGTAGATCTATCAGTACCAATACATAATAATATTATCGGTCTTTGCTCTTTTGCTATAGATAGAATTTCTTTAGATAATATATCCCTTACTTTAAATACAGAGTTATTGTCCATTGAGTTTATTAATACTTTATTCACTATAAAAAACCTCCTTTTTTTGATTACTAAACCGAAAGGAGGTTTTTTTATACTATAAGACATCAACACTTTTTTAATATGTTATAAAATATGATTAAAAACATAAAGAAAAATATTCCTGATACACCGTTTACTTCTAATCCTATAAATAATGCTGCTAATGCAGCAACCGGATGAATTCCAAGCGTTGATGAGACTATTTTAGGTTCGATAATTTGTCTTATTACAGAAACTAATGTATAGGCTATAACTAGTCCAAAAGCTGTAAAGTAGTTTCCATTTATAAAATAAATTACTGCAATAGGTAAATATATAATTCCTATTCCTATTATAGGGAGGATGTCACAAACTGCTGTTATAATGCTTAATAATATAGCATAATTTACTCCTAATATTAAATAAGCGATTATAGTTTCCACAAAAGTTATTCCTATTATTATTAAGTATGATAAGCAATAATTACCCAGCATTTTTTTTACCGATTCTATTACATGAATTACTCTATCTGTTTTATTGGAGGGTATAATATCAAAAAATCTATTTTTAGCAGAAGAAAAATCTTTAGTAAAAAAATATGTAGATATTAAAGTGAAAATTATTACCATAATTACATAAGGAATATAGGATATAGAAATTAAAATAGCGGACATAACTTTACCTGAAACATTTAGTGTAGCTGAAACAGTTTTAGTTGAAAAATTAGAGATATTTGTTTCAATGGTATTTACTATAGTTGGGTCTAAATTTTTATAATATTTGTGCAAGTCCTGTATAAAATAAGTAATTTTAGATGTATTTTGAGATACATATACTTGTAAATTTTTTGTAAGTAACACAATCTCATTGGTTAAGGCATTAACTCCACATATTAAAAGAATTATTAGTATAGCCGAGGAAATTGATGTAGTTATAAGTGCTGCAATAGAATTTTTTAAATTAAATCTTTTTATAAGATAATTTGTTGGTTTTTGAAGAATAAATGCAAGAAGTAAAGCTAATACAAAGGGAATAGTATATTTTAAAGTGTTAAAAAATGTAATAAAACATATTGAATAGATAACCAGAAAAATTATAAGTTTATCAAGTTTGGCTAAGATTTTATCCAAAGTGAATTCCACCTTTCTATTATATAAAATAAAGATATATAAAATAATTTTATATATCTTGAAATTTTTTAAAAACAATTGAACATTAATTAAAGTATTTAATAACAAATATGTTGATATTGAAAAAGTTATAGAATCCATAACCTATGAAAACTAAACCAGCAAGTACTGTAGTCCACATTAAAAAGGATACTGCTTTATGGGATTTATTTTTACCTAATAAGTTAAGACCTTTATAGGCAAGAAAATTTAAAAGTGCAAACCATAAAATCATGCCAATTATTATTGAAATAATAAAAACATAGTAAGAAGTTATATTTATATGATACCAAGCTCTTAGTACAGTACCGCTTAACGTAAGCCAGATAGAGGGAGTCATTGGATTTGATACTGTTATTAAGAATCCAGTTAAAAATGGTAAAGAAGAAAGATTCATATTTTTCATGATTTTAGATATAAAAGTTTCATTACCATTTTTATGCTTAATTGAATTATAGCCTATTAAGGTTAGTATTGAACCGGAAATAATCCAAAATAAAGATTCTGTTTTTTTATTACTACTTAATATGTTTGCAAGTCCACAATTTATTAGTAATAGATAAAAAACATCTGCACTTATTGCACCAAGGGATACTATGAAGCCTTCCTTAAAGCCCTTAGACACAGTTCTCTTTATTGATTCTATAGCTGCAGGACCAATTGGAATAGAAAGTATAAAACCTGTAGTAATTCCAAACAGGACTGCTTTAAGTATTAATACAAATATGTTCATAAATTTACCTCATAAAAAAATTAATTATTCTATAACTATATTATACTACGTGT
>NZ_BAEV01000169.1 GCF_000246895.1 Clostridium arbusti SL206
CGATTTTGTGTGAATCGCTTTCACAGAGTGCAAGTAGAGAGCCCAAATTTTAATTTGGTGCGAATCACTTTCGCAGAGTGCAAGCAGAGAACCAAAATCTTTTTTTGATTTTGTGTGAATCACTTTCACAGATTGCGTGGGAGACTTACACCAAGTTAGTCAGGTTAAAAATATTTTACACTTATATATAAATAGTCTTTAAATTCCTAAAAACAAAAAATCCGCGAAGTTATCATATGGACAACTTCCCGAATTTATTCTTAATTTAAAACAAGTAAAATTAGTTATAATTCTATAATAATGGCAATTCATTTCTTAGAACATCCTCATAGGATTCTCTCCTGCAAATGATTCGTGCATGGCCATCTTTCACTAACACTACTGCTGCTCTAGGTATTTTATTGTAGTTGTTCGCCATAGAGTATCCATAGGCCCCAGTAGTTGGAACAATAAGTATATCTCCACTTTCAACATTAGCAATATCTACATCTGTTAAAAGTATATCTCCTGACTCACAGCATTTCCCTGCAATAGTTACTTTTTCTTTGGTTTCGCTGCTAATCTTATTTGCAATAGCACATTGATATTGTGCTTGATAAAGTGACGGTCTTATATTATCTGTCATTCCTCCATCTACAGAAATGTATTTTCTCACTCCTGGAATATCTTTAATGGAACCTAAAGTATAAAGTGTACTTCCTGCATTTCCTATAATAGATCTACCTGGTTCTATAATTAAAACTGGTAATTCTATTTTTAATTCCTTTGCTTTACTCTCTGCTCTTTTTAATATAGCATCGCAGAATTCCTTTGTTTCTCTTGGTTTATCTTCTTCTGTATAAAATATACCAAAGCCACCACCAAGATCTAATTCCTCTATTTTATAACCTAATTCTTCTTTTATAGTCTTTATTACATCAAGCATTATATCTACTTCTTCTTCATAAGGCTTTATCTCAAAAATCTGAGAACCTATATGACAATGAAGTCCCATTAGTTTTACATTTGGAAGGGATATTGCCTTTTTAACAGCCTCTATTGTTTCATTATTTAATAGAGTAAATCCAAATTTTGAATCTACCTGTCCTGTCTTTATATATTCATGAGTATGTGCTTCAATTCCGGGAGTAATTCGTAGCAATATTTTTTGAACTTTATTATTTGCTCTAGCTATTTCATCTATTTTTTCCATTTCATAAAAATTATCCACAACAAATCTTCCAACATTGAAACTTATCCCCATTTTAATCTCATCAATAGTCTTATTATTACCATGAAATAATACTTTCTTCATAGGGAAATCACTTTTGTGTGCAGTATAAAGTTCTCCACCAGATACTACATCAAGATACAATCCCTCTTGATTTATTATTTGGCACATTGCAGTAGGCAAAAAAGCCTTTCCTGCATAAGCGACCTTATTACCTTTGTCCACAGCAAAATTTTCACAATAATCTCTACAGTTTCCTCTAACCAATTCTTCATCTATTACATAAAGTGGAGTCCCAAATTCCTTGCAAAGCTCTGTAGAACTCATTCCCCCTATATATAATTCATTTTCCTTAATATCCATTGTACCAAACAGCTTCATCAAATCACCTCTATAATTTTTTAGATCAGTATATAAATATAATTCCTAGTTTCATACAAAATTTTTACTTTAGCTGAAACTTTATAATCCTTTTTCATAAGGCATGTGAAAATAAATAACAAGTCAAAGATGCGACGTATATTTTAAATTATACAAGGAAACAGGTTCTGATGATAGTGGTGCTATCAGAAGGTTCTGCTAACGTAGTATAATTCAAAATATACTAGTATACTGACTAGTTATTTATTTGAAGATGCCTAAGTAATACACTATAATTATACTAAATTAACTACTCTAATCAATAGTAATCTACAAAAATTTGTATTGCAATATATTTAGCCTTCAATTATGTAATTTAAACTGAAAATTATATTTTTATTATAAAATAAAATTTCCAGTTCTTCTATGCACATAAAGTTTAAACTAACATGAACTACAGGTTAAAATTATTTGCTACTAGTTCTATTGCTTTTTGCTTGTCACATTGCTTAATAGCACAGGTTATTCTTATTTCAGAAGTAGTTATCATCTTTACCTCTATACCATTATCTCCAAACAGTTTAAACATCTTGGCCGCAACACCTGAAGTTTTCTTCATTCCTATCCCTACCACAGAAAATTTATCTATATCTTTATCAATATATACATTTTCTTTTTCTGCAAAGTCACCTATTATATTAAGACACTGTTCTAAAGCATCCTTTGGTATGGTAAAGGATACATTTACTTTTCCATCTATTGGTGCAGTTTGACTTATCATATCTATATTAATCTTCCTACTTCCTATTGCTTCAAAGAGATTAGATAAAATATTTATATCACCATATATGTATTTAATAGTAACTGCAACATCCTCATCACTTGTAGCAATACCTGTTACAGGTTTACTCTCTAAATTCATACTATTTACCTCCCTAACAATTGTTCCCTCTTTATCACTACAGCTAAGTCCTATATATATAGGCACTTTATACTTTTGCCCAAGTTCTATAGATCTTGGGTGTATAAGCTGAGCTCCTAAATTTGTAAGTTCAAGCATCTCTTCATAATCAATCTCTTTTAGTCTCTTAGCATTTTTATATTCTCTTGGATCAATGTTATATATGCCATCTGCATAGGTGTATATCTCGCAAGATACACCTAATTTTACAGCTATTGCAACTGCCGTTGTATCAGATCCCCCTCTTCCAAGGGTAGTTATATCTCCTATTGAATTGATCCCTTGAAAACCTGCCACTATGACAATTTTATCTTTTCTAAGACCTCTCTTTATTTTCTTACTATCTAAGTCTTCTATTAAACATTCTCCATAATCGCCACTAGTTCTAATTCCAATTTGATAAGCTGAATAGCTTATAGCATCACAGCCCATTTCTTTTATAGTCATAGCAAGTAAAGAGGCCGAAATCATTTCTCCAGTGGACAGAATTACATCTAATTCCCTTTTATCTGGATCATCTGAAACTTTGTTTGCTAGAGCTATTAGTCTATCCGTAGTATCTCCAATAGCTGACACTACTACCACTATACTATTTCCTTCTTCTTTTTTATTAATAACAGTTTCCGCTACTTTTTTTATTTTATCTATAGTTGACAAAGTACTGCCACCATATTTTTGCACTATTACAGGCATATTTTACCGTTACCAAAACTCTAAAAAACTT
>NZ_BAEV01000168.1 GCF_000246895.1 Clostridium arbusti SL206
ATATACAATTTCTAGTATTCTTCTGAAATTTCTTATTAAATATTAGATCTACTGTAGCTATAATTAAAAATGCGTGCATAATAAGTGTAAAAATTAAGATACAAATAATTATTCTATTAAAGACATTTGCCGAAGCAAAAGAAAATAAATATATCACTAGAATTAAAATACTTGTAATACAAACAAAAGAATTTACAACAGGTATAATAAATGAAGAAAAATTATTTTTATTATAATAATAAGAAATAGCATTTAAAAACTTATTGTCGAATCTAAATGATACATCATCATATTGTAATGATTTTAAGTACTTAACTTCTTTTTCTAAATATAATTTTAAATTTACAACATTATTAGGATCTGAATGCTTTGAAAACTCATTTATTAAATCTATTATTTCTTTAGTAGCATATGGAAAAAGAGCATATAAATTTTCAAAAACTGATGAATATGAAAAAATACCATTTTGATACTGAATTATCGAAAAAAGTGCTTTCCCATAAAGCTTTAATGCATCATTAATTCTATTACAGCCTAACGTATCTGATTCTAATTTAGTTTTTCTAAACTCCTTAAAAATCCACAAAAATAAGATAATGATAATAGTATAGAATATAACTTCATAATTGCCATCATTAATTAATTTAATAATAAATTGTAATATCTTAGTTATACCATCCATAGTGTTCACCTCTTTAGTTCAATCAATAAATTTTTTAAGTAAGATATACATATAAAGGCTTTCCATCAAGTAAATTATAGCATTACATACAACAGTTCACTATCACTTATAATATAATTTATTTATTATCCTTGCTATAAATATTGGTGCTACCCCCTGTAAATTCGATCCATATCCTTATCTTCCTCCTAAAATACAATGTAATACAATCCCTATTTTGTTACATAATAATATAAGAATGGATTAGTTGAGCCATTCTTACTAATAATTATTTTATATATGTAACTTACTATATATATAGTACATTATATGTAACATATCATACGCAAAATAGATAAATATAAATAAAAAAGTCCTTGCCTAAACAAGAACCTTTCATCACGAATTCTGTGATGTTATCTTACAGAATAATTTATATTAACATTATACTACCTTGAATTTTAAAATAGGTCTAAAAAAAGTGTAACTTTCGTGTAACTTTTGTGTAACTTTTAATTATGAAATAAAAGTATAAGTACTATTATCAATAATAATATTTCTAGATTAATCTAATAAGAATTTTACTATAGTCATTTAACACATATATAGTACCACCATAAGTATTTTCAAATGTACCTTCATCAATCCCTTTACTACTTAATAATCCGTTAGAAAATAAATTTTCTAATATTTCATTATCTATTTGTTTATTATGTGATGTTATAGATCCATCTTCATCAATATACTTCAATTGAAAAATATCATCATAATAACATTTATCAATTATGTAACATAGCCTAAAATATTGTGATGAATTTATCTCTTCATCAAGTAATACTTTAAATAACTTTCCAATTAACTCTGCTTTTCTAGTATCGTCTAATCTATCAATAATTTGCAGTATCTTTATTCCAATCTTGGTTATATTTTTTTCATTTTCTAACTTATTAATAAATTTATTTATTTTATCTTGTGGGATGTCTTCAATATTAGTTAAAAAAGCACATAATTTTTCCATTAATAAATAGTCTCTAATACTTTTACCAGTTTTAAATAATGCAATTACAGTTTTTACAAATGGAATTTCTTTTAAGATACGATCTTGTAAAAAATTATCTAAAGCTACTTCTATATTATCAATCCCAGCATCCTTTATATCGTCAAAATTTATATTATTTTCTTTTATATTCTTCATCTTTAAAATATAATCTCCTATTCATTATATTCAACTATATCAGTTTGAGGATTAAAATGTGATTCTATATAAAGTCCTTCATCAAATAATTGATCTACATCCATTATATATGAATATTTAGACATATTATCAACCTTTATTCGTATCGGTTTATCTGAATCTCTATTAAGAACAACTAATCTATATTCTTTTTGATTTTTAAAATAAATATCTTTCCAGAGATATTTAGCAGGAGTATTTTTTGCAAATGATTCAGTTCTATCAATATAATTTTTAGAAAAATTACTATATTTCACCTTATTTCCAACACCTTTTATTCCTTGATTTTCAAATGAACTCTTTATATTATTAATAAAATCTCCAAAGGATATTATTAAGGCATATTTTCCAAAGTGTTTTCTAAATTCAGATTTTTCTTCTTCTTTAAAAAGTACATTACCTTTAAAGAAATCTTTTCCTTGTTCAATTATTTCAATACTACTATAATCTATGTAGCTTGTACATAATATATGCTTTTCAGAATCTTCTTTAGTTTTAATTACACTTTGCTTTGATGTTCCTGATAAAAATAACTTTCCTGTTTCATTATCATACATTTTAAAATTTACATCTGCTAATACATGTCTACCTTCATAATTATCTCCCATACCTTTTGTCTTAGTTTCTTGTTCCATTTTATGAAAATATTCTAAAGTATTTAAATATAAATTTCCTTGTTGTAATGATTCCAGGTTAGACTTTTCATCAGAGAATTTTATAAGCATTATTATTTTATCTTTAAGTTTATCTGACAGATCGTACATACAATCTTCCTTCTTTCTACTTAATATTAATATTTAATGAAAATTATATCATAGCTAATATATAAGCAAGTGAAAGTAACACAACTATAATTGTGTTACTTTCATTGATTTGCTAAAAATGGCTTAGTTAAGCTATTTATTAATCATTCTATATATATAAAATCTTTGAATGTAACATATTATAACAACTTTTTATATAATACATATATATTATGTTACATTTAAACGTCTATATTTTTTATTAATTATATCTTATCTATTGATAAACTTACTTCTTTTTATAATACACAACACCAAATTGATTTGTAACTCCATCTCCTGTAATACATGATTCAACAGTATAATTACCGCGATATCTTATTCCAGAATTTTTATTATCAGGACATTTAAAATCAATTTTATTATCCTTAGATTTAATAGCTATTGTTGGCATATCTTTATTATATTCATCAATAAAGAATATATTTGGTATATTTTCTATTTGCTTTATTATTAAAAACCATTTTTCATTACAAATCAACTCATTATTTAATTTAATATTTTGTTTATATTTCTTATATATTATACTATTAATAGTATCTGTTAAAGCCTTTATTA
>NZ_BAEV01000167.1 GCF_000246895.1 Clostridium arbusti SL206
GAAAGTTAAAAGTCTTATAATAGTTATTATTGCACTACTTCCTTTGCTTTTAGTTATAATAATTCACGATGCTTTACCTTATTTTAAAGATATAAATTATATTGTAAATAAAAATTTTTTAGTACATAATTATACAGTTGAAAAATTGGCTTATCTAGTAAATTAGGTAATACTTTTTCAGCAAATAGTAAATCTTTTTATTATGGTTCAAATACATTTAAATTAAAAAAAGGTAGAAAATATACTTTAACATATACTCCAAATAGAAGATTTGTCATTAAAGCAGAACCATTAAAATAAAATCACATAAAGTTAACACAATTATTTTATATTTCTTCCGTATTCTAATGCTATTATTTAATCATACCCTTTAGATATATATAGAATGTATTCAAAAAATTTTTGACTTAATTAATGAATAAACCCTATGTTTTGTGAGAGAACATAGGGTTTATTTATTTGTAAAATACCTACATCTTCTTCTCTCTTTCACCCGCACAAGTATTTTTCTCTTTTTACTGTTTTAAAAGTCACGTCATCTTTTATTAAAATTTTTATATTTCTTTGTATACTGCCGAACAAAAACATCTTTAACAAAAATAAAAAAAGACACATTATATCATTTTTCATAATACAACGTGTCTTTTTTCATTTATTAATATTTTATACTAACTGAATGTCTACAACTCAATTATTTTGAAGTTTCTTCAATAGCAACTGCTACTGCAACTGTAGCTCCAACCATTGGGTTGTTACCCATTCCGATAAGACCCATCATTTCAACGTGAGCTGGAACTGATGATGAACCTGCAAATTGTGCATCTGAATGCATTCTTCCCATAGTATCAGTCATACCGTATGAAGCAGGACCTGCTGCCATGTTATCTGGGTGAAGAGTTCTTCCAGTACCACCACCTGATGCAACTGAGAAGTATTTCTTTCCTTGATCAATACATTCTTTTTTGTATGTTCCAGCAACTGGATGTTGGAATCTTGTTGGGTTAGTTGAGTTTCCTGTTATTGAAACGTCAACGCCCTCACTGTGCATTATAGCAACACCTTCTCTTACGTCATCAGCGCCATAGCATCTAACTTTAGCTCTTTCTCCGTCTGAGTAAGCTGTTTCTTTAACTATAGCTAATTCTCCAGTATAGTAATCAAATTTAGTCTGCACGTATGTAAATCCATTTATTCTTGAAATTATAAATGCAGCATCTTTTCCAAGACCATTAAGTATAACTTTTAAAGGTTCTTTTCTTACTTTGTTTGCTGATCTAGCTAATCCGATTGCACCTTCAGCAGCTGCAAATGATTCATGTCCAGCAAGGAAAGCGAAGCATTTAGTATCTTCTCTTAAAAGCATTGCTGCTAAGTTTCCGTGACCTAAACCAACTTTTCTGTCATCTGCAACTGATCCAGGAATACAGAAAGCTTGTAATCCAATACCTATTGCTTCAGCAGATTCAGCAGCCTTAGTACATCCTTTTTTAATTGCGATTGCAGCACCTACAGTATAGGCCCAACACGCATTTTCAAAACAAATTGGTTGAATGCCCTTAACTATATCATAAACGTTTATTCCCTTTTCATCACAAACAGCTTTAGCTTCTTCTATTGTGTTTATTCCGTATTCTTTTAATACAGGTATAATTTGGTCAATTCTTCTTTCATAACTTTCAAATAATGCCATTACGTTTCTCCTCCTTACCTATTATTCATGTCTTGGATCGATAACTTTTACAGCTTCTGCAAATCTACCATAGTTTGAAGTAGCTTTTTCCATTGCTTCGTTAGCGTCCATACCTTTTTTAATCATATCCATAACTTTACCAAGATTTACGAATTCGTAACCTATAACTTCATTGTTAGCATCTAATGCTAAGTGTTTAACATAACCTTCAGCCATTTCTAGGTATCTAGTACCTTTAGCTTTAGTACCATACATAGTACCAACTTGGCTTCTAAGTCCTTTTCCTAAATCTTCAAGACCTGCTCCTATTGGTAGTCCACCTTCTGAGAAAGCAGTCTGAGTTCTTCCGTATACTATCTGCAAGAATAATTCTCTCATTGCAGTATTTATAGCATCACAAACCAAGTCAGTATTTAATGCTTCAAGTATAGTTTTTCCTGGAAGTATTTCTGAAGCCATTGCAGCTGAATGAGTCATTCCTGAACATCCAATTGTTTCTACTAATGCTTCTTCGATTATACCATCTTTAACATTAAGAGTTAGTTTACAGGCACCCTGTTGTGGAGCACACCAACCTATTCCATGTGTTAATCCTGATATATCTTTAATTTCTTTAGCTTGTACCCATTTTCCTTCTTCTGGTATTGGTGCTGATCCATGATTAGGTCCTTTAGCAACACACATCATACTTGATACTTCTGTTGAGTAAATCATATTTATATCTCCTTCCTGTACAAATAATTTACATTTCCCCCTTTATTTATGAAAAGGGTATACATAACCGTGTTTGGGATATGCATTCGTAATTACTTTTAACCTCTTTCATTGTAGCAAATTGTTTAAAAAGTAACAATATTTTTTTGAAAAAACATAGCTATCTAGTAGAAAATTTATACTTTATCTATATAATCTACCCTGATTACTACTTAATTTTATTATATAGACTTATTTATCTCATATTATGGAATAACAGACTTTATTAATTTATAAAATTTAAAAATTTTTTTAGTAACCATTTTCAGATTATATTTAAGTTATTTATAATATAAAGTATTAGCATTATCAATATTAATATTAATGAACATATTTTATCCAATGAAAATTTATTATAAAAAAACTTGACTATAAAACTACTATATGCTATATTATTACATGTCAGCTTTGCCGATGTGGCGGAACGGCAGACGCACACGACTCAAAATCGTGCGGGAAACCATGTGGGTTCAAATCCCACCATCGGCACCAAATATTTTAAATAAATGACTGTATCATTTAGCTTTATGGCTATTTGATATGGTCATTTTTGTTTGTTTCATACTACTAGAATTATAGAAAAAATCTAGCTCTAAGACAGAATATATTTATGTTGAATATGGTATAAAATCCCTTTAGTTGTAAATAATTATTATAAAAGGATATGGAGGTACTGCTATGGAACATTTAAAAGGCAAGGTAATTACACCGATAATTATAAATAAAGAGAACAGAGTAAGACTCAGGCAGTTAGTTAAAGAATTGCTAGTTATAAATGCTATTTCCGAAGATAGAGCTAATTTAATTATACATGCAGCAAATACTTTATGATTGAATGAAATTCTAATATTTGTCAACAATCTAACTACAATGAAAATTCTTCATTGAATCTCCTTATAATAATAAAAA
>NZ_BAEV01000166.1 GCF_000246895.1 Clostridium arbusti SL206
ACACGTAGTATTATTTAAGTGATTATAACCTATATTTTTGATTTTATACTTATTGTATTCAAAACACCTAGAAAGTGTGCTAAAAATGATTAAACTTATTTTTATTCGTTCTCAAAGGTATAGTATGTTTTTATTATACTAATCTATATAAGTAATAGTTTAAATTGTACATTGAATTTCTAATTTCTAATAGATAACATTTTCATAAAATAATTATCTCATAATTAATATGATTTATTGAAATATTTTATATATTTAGGTTTAATATATGACTCTAATGTCAATAATTACAAATGAGCTAACTTTTATCATAAGATTACCGCCATAAAATCAACCTAAAATTTTATAATTAAAAAGGCACATTCTTCATTATGTGTCTTTTTAATTATTTTACATTTATTTCATGGAATTAAAATCTTCATTTAAAGCAAAATAAAGTTACAAAGTAAAAGGAGGCTTTTATAATGGGAAAGAAAGAAAAAACAGCTACAGACAATCAATGGACATCATTACCAGAAAATTCACCAGAAGATTCAGGTTACAGCCATACTAAAAAAGAAAAAACAGCTACAGATAATCAATGGACATCAACACTTAAAAATTCCGTTGATAAAAAATAAAGAAAAAACCGTGTTGTTTTAATTTTACAGCACGGTTTTTTCTTTGTTTTTATAAAAATTTTATTATTTAATAGAAATTTCTTCTTGATCTTTAACTGTAAATTCTACGTATTCATCAACAATTTTGAAATCAATTGAATTTCCATCTGCCAAAATTTCTGTAGGCTTGATATTATTTACTTTAAATTTGAAACTAATATAATCATTCGTATAAGCTTTATAGGATTTATTTATTTTAATTATTATACCTTCCTTTGAACCTTCAATACCTTTAATTGAAAATTCATATAGATTGTAAACTCCCTTTCTATACTCAAAACTTTCTCCATCATCTTGATAATGCACATACTGAGTTTCTGTATCCTCAGCTGATGGATATACATCTAAAATAAGTTCTTTTATTTTATTTTCACCTATATAATTTTGAACAGGATAATTTGGAAGAATACTCCCTTCTTTTATATAAATAGGGCATGTATCTAGTGGTGCCTCCTTAATAATGTATTTCCCACCTTCAAATGTTTCTTTTGTCCAGTAATCAATCCATCTATTTCCATTTGGTAAATACACTACTCTAGTAGCTTTTCCCTGTTCTACAATTGGAGCAACAAGAATGTTCTCACCACATAAAAATTCATCATTTATTTCATAAGTATTTTTATCTTCCTGATAGTTAAGTACTAAAGGTCTAATTACAGGAAGTCCATTACTTTCTTCCTTCCAAAAAGTATCATAAATATATGGAATCAATTTATATCTAAGTTTAATATACTTTCTATTAATATCTTCTGTTTGCTTATCAAAAGCCCAAGGTTCCTGATCTCTTGTGAGAATGGAAGAATGATTTCTAAACAATGGAGTAAAGCATCCAACTTGAACCCATCTTGATAAAAGTTCTGCAGTGCAATCAAATCCAAATCCGCCTACATCTGTACCACAAAATGTCAATCCACTCATTCCCAAATTCATAAGCATTGGAATGGACATGCGTAGATGTTCCCAAAGGCTTTGATTATCACCAGTCCAAACTGTAGAGTACTTTTGAGTTCCTGCATAGCAAGCTCTAGTTATTACAAAAGGTCTTTTATTGGTATGTTTCTTAATTCCTTCATAGGTTGCCTTTGACATATAATGTCCATAAGCATTATGCATTTCTCTGTGATCTGTAATAACACCATCGTTATTAAACATAACATCATCAGGAAGCGGTCCATTAAAACTTGCAGGCTCATTCATATCATTCCATATACCAGATACTCCATAATCCATCATAATCTTTTGATTTTCTGCCCACCAATTTCTTACCTTTTCATTTGGAAAATCAGGGTATAAAGAATCTCCAGGCCATACCTTATTTACATAGGGGATTCCATCCTTGTCCTTTGCAAAATATCCATTTTTAATACCCTCATCATAAATTTTATATCCTTTATCTTTTTTAACACCAGGATCAATAATTGTTACTAGTTTAAAACCGTCATCTTTTAAATTACTTAATGTTTTTTTAGGATTTGGGAATTTGTCATTATCCCAAGTAAACACTCTGTATCCATGCATGTAATCAATATCCAAATATAGTGCATCACATGGAATATCTCTACTTCTAAATTCTTTAGCTACTTCCATAAGCCTTTGTTCTGGTACATAAGACCATCTGCACTGTTGATATCCAAGTGTCCACAGTTGTGGTAATGGTGTTCTTCCCGTTAAGTCAGTATAACGACTTACTACATCTCTAATAGATGGACCATATATAAAATAGTAATCTAAATTTCCATCTACAGCACCAAAATAGTAATAATCGCTATTTTCTTTACCCATATCAAAATGAGACTCAAAAGTATTATCAAATAAAATTCCAAAGGCCTGTTTTTCCTTAAGCCCAATGAAAAAAGGTATAGATTTGTATAGTGCTTCAAAACTCTCTACATGTGGCTTTGGCTCATCTGTATTCCACATCTTATAATGATATCCCTTTTTATTTAAATGGCCTGTTTTTTCACCAAAGCCATAAAAATACATATCCTTTTCCATCTTTTTAAGTACTTGTACTTTTAATTTGCTGCCGTCATCTTTAAGTTCATGACCTTCTGACGCTGCTACTTCCCAGGCGTTGCCTACCCCTCTTCTTATAAAAGGATTTCTATCTCCTCTATAGTCTTCACAAAGAATATTTCCATGGCAATCATAAATATCTACTTTAAAGTTATCAAATACATTTATTTTCAATTTATCTGTAGTAATAGTGACTCTTTCCTTTTTATTCTCTACTGAAAATTTACATTGTTCAATCTTCAAATTTTCTATAGCTTTAGATAATCTTTCTTTTCGTTTTAATGGAACGAAAAAATTAATTATTGAAGATGAGATTATTTCAACATTAACTATATTCTTTTCAAATTGAATAAATAATTTATTTCCCTCTTGTTTAAAAGATTTAATTTTACCAAACATATTTTCCACCTCTTATATAATTTAGTTTTAATAAAATTCCATTAAAATTAGTTAAACGTTTTACTAATTTTAAGTATATAAAAAACAAATTATTAAGTCAACGTTTTCATCTGAAACTGTTTCTGCCGATACATTAGCATATTAGCTGAATCTTTTATTGTAATACTCATTTTCATAGTTACCTTATTTTGAACATTAAATTTTACTTATACTCCTATTATATATTCCCTATATTCTATAGAAAAAAATTTTTAATCAATAGTCAATTTGACATCTCTTAAATACTACGTGT
>NZ_BAEV01000165.1 GCF_000246895.1 Clostridium arbusti SL206
ATAAGATATAATATCAAATGAGTATCCTTTAGCAATCATGTATGTTTTTACATTTTCAATCTGTCTTCCTAAATCGTCTTTTTGCTTATTACTTGATACTCTACAATATCCGATTATTCTGCGTTTTTGTTGATCAATACTATTTTTAAATCCAAAGAAATGATTAAGTTGCTCCTGAGAGTAATACCTATATCCACTTTCTGCCACATGGTGTGGTTTAAGTGTACCTTTTTTATCCCAATTTCTTAATGTTTATTCTGTTTTATCTATTAGTTCTGCAAATTCACCTATTGAATAATATTTCAAGTTAATCACTCCTTGAAATTATTATACAGTATACTATATAATAAATAACTATATATTTATATAGTTTTACACACTTATTCCAGCTGTTGTCAGCCTCCTAATGACGTAACGCTATTGCACTTAGGCACATTCAAATAACTAACTAATCAGTATGCTAGTATATTTGACTTACTATTTATTTTCATATGCCTTAAGTTGTTACCAAAAAGAACAAATAGGTCTATCGTAACAATCTTAATTTAAAGCATACTATATTATTTAATCATTCACAGTTTCATAAAATGTAAAAACGACAAAGGAACACCTTTGCCGACTTGTATTGTTCTAATTAAATTATTTTTACTATATCACATAAGTTTGCGTATTTCAATACTACTAAAAAAATTCTACTGTAACCGTATCACTATCATTGACATAAATTTTATTATTGTATAAAATGATATTAATTTTTAGAATTAATAGATAATAATTATTATACAATTATTAAGGAGGCTTAATTATGGAAAAGTTAAATACTAAGTATGGTATTATTAAAGGTATATCTTCTATGGATAGCTATAAGAATGGTAATCCAAGAGATTGTGTTGTAAATGAAATAAATGAATTAAAAACTAAGTATGGCACTCTAATTCCTCAATACGAAAGTGGTGGCGAAAGACATAAACATGTTAATTCCTTTTCTTTTTATGATGACGGAAATTTAAAAAGCATCTACCTACAAAACCAAGCTAAGTTTAACACCTCCATAGGAATTTTACCAGGTGAACTTATAACCTTTTATCAAAATGGTAACATTAGACGTATCTTCCCTTTAAATGGACAAATCACAGCCTATTGGTCAGAATTAGATGAATACAAGCTTGCGGAGAATATTTCTTTAGATCTTTCTGTAGGTAAATTTGAAAAAAAAGTTATATGTGTACATTTTTATGAAGATGGTGTAGTTAGAAGTATCACCTTATGGCCTAGTAATACTATAGAAATAAATTCACCAATTGGAAAGGTTGTAGCTCGTATAGGACTATCCTTTTACAATGACGGAAAACTAAAATCCTTCGAACCACTTAGACCAACAGAAATAAAAACTTCAATAGGTACTGTAACCGCCTATGATGTTAATGCCCTAGGTATTCATGGTGATTTAAACTCTGTAAACTTCTTTGAAGATGGCAGTATAAAATCAATAATAACTTCATCAGATACCATAGAAATTACTACAAAAACTGGAGAAAAGAAAATTTATAAACCAGGTTTAAAGATAAGCGTAATCAATGATGAAGTTAAGGATGTAGTTCCTATGTCCATAAGCTTTAATGAAAACAAAGTCTGTTTTAATGAAAATCCTGAAGATACCTACTCTATTGATGAATGTAAATTTGAAGTTAAACATATACCTCTTCAAACTAAATCACCTTGTAAAGGATGTGCAGGAAATTCAAGCTGCGATGGTAGTGACTGCAACTAAATTCCATTAAGGCATGTGAAAATAAATAACAAGTCAAAGATGCGACGTATATTTTGAAGTCTACAAGGAAACAGGTTCTGATGATAGTGAGCTATCTGAGGGTTCTGTTGACGCAGTAGGATTCAAAATATACTAGCATACTGACTAGTTATTTATTTGAATATGCCTTAATAGCTATGTGTATTGTGAATATCATACGCATAGCTATTTTAATTTCCAATCTTATTTAAAAAACAGTGATTAAATCTTTTTTAAAATAAATGTTTTGAAATAAGATCTTATACATGACAAGTATTATAGTTTATAAAATTCCTCAAAGGATTTTTTAACATAAAGATGGTCATCAACCCCGCATAGTTCCCTAACTGAATGCATGGCAAGAAGCGGGGTTCCCATATCTACAGTTCTTATGCCTACATGTGTTGAAGAAATAGGTCCTATTGTACTCCCGCCCACTTCATCTGATCTGTTTACAAACTTTTGCACTGGTACATTAGCATTTTTACATAGTTCTTCATACACAGAAATACTGTTACTATCAGATGTGTATTTCTGATTTGAACTTATCTTAATAACCGGTCCTTTATTAATAATTGGTCTATTAGTGGGGTCACTTTTATCTCCCCTGTTTGGATGAACTGCATGAGCTGCATCTGCTGATATCATGAAGCTTTTATATAGTGACCTAAAATAGTCTTCTCTATCTCCACCAAAGGATATAACAATTCTCTCAAGCGTGCTTGCAAGAAATTCTGAATCCGCTCCCTGTTTTGTAGAGCTTCCCACCTCTTCATTATCAAAACATGCTAAAACATTTGTTGCATCTGTTACATCCGAATCTGCAAAAGCTATTAATCCTGCATGAACCATTTCTAAATCATCTAATCTGCTGCTTGAAACAAACTCATTATTAAGTCCCATTATATTTCCTTTATCATATTCATATAGGAAAAGATCAAAATCAAGTATTTCCTCTGGTGCTATATTAAATTCTTTAGCTATAGTTTTAACTAAAAGGTTATCCTTTTCTAAGGTATCATTTATGAGTCCCAATAAAGGAAGCACATCTATCTGTCTATTTAGTTCCACACCCTTATTAATTGCTCTATTCATATGTATTGCTAAATTAGGTATAATCATAATTGGTCTTTTTATATTCACAAGTGCTGCTTCTGGATAAAGTAATTCTTTTCCCTTTATAGTCACTCTGCCAGCTAATGAAAGTGGTCTATCTAGCCACGTATTTAAAATCGGTCCCCCATATACCTCAGTATTTAATTTTATATAATTTTTTTCTGCTGTAATTTCAGGACAAGGTTTAATTCTAAAGCTTGGAGAATCTGTGTGTGCTCCAATAATTTTAAACCCCTTTTTAGCTATAATTCCACTGCCCACAATAAATGATATAATGGCAGAGTCATTTCTTATTACAAAATACTTTCCACCCTTTTGAAGCTCCCACCTATCTCCTTCTTTCAGTTCCATAAATCCTTTTCTGCTAAGTATCTTTTTTACACTCTTTACTGCATGAAAAGCAGAAGGACTTTCATATATAAAATCTATAAGATTTTCAGCTAATTCAATTTCATTACACATATATTTTTACCTCCAATTTTAATTAGGCATGTTCAAATGTCTTATATGAATTTTTAAATATGATATTTTATTTCAAATACCTTATCACACAATATAAAGTATATCAAAAAATCCAATTATTTTTCCATAATAATCTATAAATAAATCATCCAAATAAAAATTTATTTATAATATTATACTATTCACATAAAATATCGTATAATATACTTTAAATATCTTTTTAACTTAACTGCTAAAATCTTTAACCTGACTATACT
>NZ_BAEV01000164.1 GCF_000246895.1 Clostridium arbusti SL206
ATATAATAAGTAGATTTTTTATGATATGTAGAATAATATACCTATAGGTTTTAATATCTAAATTTACTAGTTTTAATTGAACTTTAGGAGGGTTATTATGGAAGTATTAAAAGTTTCAGCAAAATCAAGTCCAAATTCAGTAGCAGGAGCTCTAGCAGGGGTACTAAGAGAAAGAGGAATAGCCGAAATACAAGCTATAGGAGCAGGAGCAATAAATCAAGCTGTAAAAGCTATTGCTATTGCAAGAGGTTTTGTAGCTCCTAGTGGAATAGATTTAGTATGTATACCAGCCTTCACGGATATTGAAATAGATGGTGAAGAAAGAACAGCCATAAAACTTATTGTACAACCTAGATAGGGAAAGAAGATTAAATTTCTTATTAAATATTTAAATTTAACAAAAGGGCTTGGTATTATCTTTCAAGTCCTTTTATTTATTTGTTAAATATGTTAAATTATAAGTTGCATATATTTAATAACTTTTGGAGGAAAATAATGATTAACTTAGAGTTTGGACAGATATTTAAACTTATGAGGCCAAAGCAATGGATAAAAAACTTTTTTGTATTTGCAGCAATGATATTTTCAGGTAAATTTACTAGTACATATATACTTATAATGAATATATTTGTATTTATAATGTTTTGTTTAATATCTTCTTCTGTATACGTGTTAAATGATTTGGTAGATGTAAGTAAAGATAGACAGCATCCACAAAAAAAGAATAGACCAATTGCAAGTGGTAAGGTTACAAAATTTCAGGCAATACTAGTGGAGATAATTCTACTTGCTGTTGTTTTTATTATATCTTATAATATAAATCTAAGATTATTAGCTGTATTTTTAATTTATTTTATAATGAATGTATTGTATTCTTTCAAATTAAAAAATATTATTATAGTAGATGTAATGATAATTACCTTTGGTTTTGTTCTTAGAGTTGAAAGTGGTAGTATTTTAACTAATGTTCAATTATCTCCTTGGATGATTCTATGCACAATTCTAATCTCTTTATTTATGGCACTTAATAAGAGGAAAAGTGAAATTATTACATTAAAAGATAAAAGCGGTGCTCATAGAAAGATATTAGATGAATATTCAGTTGAACTAATAGACAATATGCTTACCATAGTTACCCCAAGCATTCTTATAGCCTATTGTCTGTATACATTTAGTTCCATTCAGAGTAGAACAATGATGATTACAATTCCATTTGTGCTCTATGGCATATTTAGATATCAATATCTAATGATGAAAAACAATATAGGTGGAAAGCCAGAAGATGTGTTTCAAAAAGATATACCGTTTTTAATTAATATAATACTGTGGGCAGTAGTTGTTATATCCATTATATATTTTAAACTATAGTAATTTAAAATTTAATTAGTACTTAATATAAAAATATTTATATTAGTATTGTTTAGTAATTTAATTAGGAATATAATTTTTATGTATATTATTTTAATAGATATTATAATTACTATTTTTTACAATTTATAACAATAAACAAATTATTCGTATCAGGAGGTATTCTTTATGATTTTATCCAACAAGGCAAAAAATATTTCTCCATCCCTTACTTTAGCTATTACTGCAAAGGTAAAGGAAATGAAGAAAAATGGTATAGATGTTATAGGTTTTGGTGCTGGTGAACCTGACTTCAATACTCCAGAAAACATTCAAATTGCGGCTAAAGAGGCAATGGAAAATGGATTTACTAAATATACTGCAGCATCAGGTATAATAGAACTAAAAAGAGCTGTAGCTAATAAATTTAGAAATGACAATAATCTAACTTATGATGTATCACAAATTATAATATCAAATGGTGCAAAACAGTGTCTTCATGATGTCTTTCAAGCTATATTAAATCCAAAAGATGAGGTTATAATGGCTAGACCTTATTGGGTAACTTACCCCGAGTTAGTAAAAATATGTGATGGTACACCTGTAATAATTAATACAGATGAGAAAAATTCATTCAAATTTACTATAGAGGATTTAAATAAAGTTGTTACATCAAACACTAAAGCAATATTGTTAAATAGTCCCAATAATCCTACGGGAACAGTTTATTCAAAGGAAGAAATTAAAAATATTGCTGAATTTGCAAAAGAACATGATATTTTCATTATTTCTGACGAAATATATGAGAAATTAATATATGGTGATTTTAAACATATAAGTATAGCTAGTATAAGTGAAGATGCATTTAATAGAACTATTGTAATTAATGGTATGTCTAAGACTTATGCTATGACTGGCTGGAGAGTAGGATACGCAGCTAGTGGTAATACTGAAGTGATTAAGCTAATGTCAAATATACAAGGACATACTACAGCTAATCCTAATTCCATAGCTCAATATGCATCTGTAGAAGCATTAAATGGAGATCAATCTTCAGTAGAATTTATGATAAGTCAATTTAAAGATAGAAGAAATTATATGGTAGATAAAATAAATAGTATAGATAGCGTATCTTGTACTAAGCCTGAAGGCGCATTTTATGTTATGATGAATATAAGTAAATTAATAGGCAAAAAGGCAAATGGACATACTATAAATAATTCAATTGATTTTTCACAGATTCTTTTAGATGAGGACAAAGTAGCAGTGGTTCCCGGAGATGCCTTTGGTGTTTCACAATATGTTAGACTTTCCTATGCAACTTCAATGGAAAATATAAAAACAGGACTTGAGAGAATACATAGTTTTATAAATAAAATTAATTAATTTTTATGAGTTAAGGAGAAATATTATGAAAAAAGTTGTTAAATTATTACTTCCTATTGAGGGAAAAGTTAATCCATTATCTGAGGTTAATGATTATTTATTTAATAAAAAAGTAATGGGTGAGGGTGCTGCTATAAAACCTAGGGGTAATTATGTATGTGCTCCAGTTGATGGCGAAATAGTTTCAATATATGAATCAAAACATGCTTTGATTATAAAGAGCTTAGAGGGTGGTCTTCAAATTCTTATACATTTAGGCTTAGATACTTCAAAATTAGAAGGCAGAGGCTTTGGTAGCTATGTAAAATTAGGTGATAAAGTTAAAGCGGGAGATAAAATATTATTTTTCGATAAGGAATATGTGGAGAGCAATTGTGATTTAGAGACACCTGTAGTTATAACAAATGTAGATGTTATAGAGTCTATTAATATAAACTACAATGTAGAGAAAGCAGGAAATGAATTTGCCGAAGTTATATTAAAATAGATAAGTTTTCTATAGTTTAAAAAATAACTTGAATAAATTATTCCAAAATGATAAAATTATAAAGAGATTTGAGCATACTATATTTAATTGATAGAGGTGGATATAATGGTAACAAAAGAAGTTACAGTTAAAAGTTCTACTGGTTTACATGCTAGACCAGCTACATTATTGGTAAAAAAAGCATCTGGTTTTAAATCTGACGTTAGTCTTGAATACAATGGTAAAAAAGCTAACATCAAAAGTTTAATAGGAGTTTTATCTCTAGGAGTTACTAGCAATGCTGTTGTTAAAGTAACTGCTTCTGGTGATGATGAAACTTTAGCAGCTGAAGAAGTTGCAAAATTAATCGAATCAATAGCAGAATAATTATCTGTAATTGAAAGGATAACATAAAAGGATACTACGTGT
>NZ_BAEV01000163.1 GCF_000246895.1 Clostridium arbusti SL206
CTAACATCATCAATATAATTTGTCAACACTTTTTTGTTGAAATCTTTATTGATTTGATTTGTCATTTCTCAACGACATGTGTTAGTATATCATAATGTTTTTACTGTATATATTGTTATATATCCATTATTCACAATTATATTCATAATAATCAAATTATCTCGTTATTCCTCAATATATTACATAATGATACACTAGGACAAGTATTTAAGCATATAATCTCATGCCTCCCAATAATCACTTAAAATTTATTATATATAAACTATTATAAATTATCAGTATAATCAAATACTCATTTTATCAAATACCAATTTTTACTTATAATTAATTAAGTACATAATTTTAATCATGTAAATAATAAAAAGATCTACTTAGTTAAACAAACAACTAAATAAATCTTTCCTCTTAAATTTAAATCTTTTCAAAAAAAGTGCTAGCCATATCCTTATAAAATTTAAAACCATAATGTTCTAATGCTCTCTGTAATGCAAATAAAGTGTATCCCACCTTTTCAGGTCTAGCATTTTCACCCATATGTCCTATTCTAAATACCCTTCCTTCCAGATATCCAAAAGAACCTGTAATCATAACTCCATAATTATCAACCATATATTTTATTATTTTTTTATCATTTATTCCATGAGGAACATCAAATACAGTTACTGTATTTGAATAACCTTCCTCTATATGAATTTTTAGTCCTGAGGAAACCACTGCTGCTCTTGTAGCTGTGGCGATCTTATCATGTCTTTTAATTATATCTTCATCTTCCAGTAAATTATCTATTGCTCTCCTTAATCCAATTATATCGCTTATAGGCGGTGTATAAGGGAACCACTTATCTTTATAATAATCTTTCCATATTAAAAGATTGCAATAAAATGATGCTATTGGTGTCTGCCGATTTTCCATTACATGAAAAGCATCTTCACTTATAGTTAAAAATGTTAATCCTGGTGGTGCTGATAAACACTTTTGAGATGCACCTAAAACTATATCTATTTTCCAATTATCTACACTTACTTCTTCACCGCCCATACCTGCTACGCTATCAACTACTGTTAATATCCCTTTGTCCTTTAATATAGGACATATTTTATCTATATCATTTAAAACACCTGAAGGAGTATCACAATGTACTACTGTTGCATACTTAAAATTACTGTCCTTATCTAAAAATTCTTTTAGTTCTTCTATATCTATTTTTCTTTTCCTGTTATTTCTAAAATAAAATGGTTCTCCACCATATATCTTTACAAAATCTCCAAATCCCTCTCCGAAAATTCCGTTTTCTATTATTAAAACCCTATCTCCCTTTTCTGTTAAAGATGCACAGGCAGCTTCAAGTCCCAATATTCCTTCTCCACTTAAAATCCTTACTTCATTTCTAGTTTTTAAAAAGGTTGCTAATCTAAAACAAGTTTCCTTATAAAACTCATAAAAATTTTCATCAATATCAGGATTGGTAGTTTCCTCAGCTCTTGCCATTCTAACATTTTCAGATACCATAGTAGGCCCTGGTGTCATTATAAGAGAATTTTTCATTATATCACTCCTATATACAAATTTACTTTTCTATCTTTATATTATAATTCTTCATAAACTTTTAGTGAAATGTATGGATACAATCTATCTACTTTTTCTCCACTCACTAAGACTCTCATATTTATCATTTACAACATCATAATATAATATTTGTTTATTATCCTTATTAATAGCGAATCTATATATGTTTACATTATGATCTGAATGTTCCTCTCCTACATATACCCCATAATAATCTCTTATATATATATTAGTAGAATTCTTATCAGGATATCGTTCCACGTAAACAATACCTTTAGCATTATTATTATTCTTTAGAGAATCCACAAAGCTCTTAACTTCGCTTACATTATTTGTAATATAATCTATGAACTCCTTGTCTTTACTATTAGATTCATTTTTATCTTCTTGTGATTCAGCAAAGTAACTATTATCTTTATTATATATTATTTGCTTTAAATCTTTTTTACTTTTATCACAAATCACCTTAATATCTAAATTTTTGTTTGTATCTATTATCTCATAATCCCAATATCCATTAGCTGTTGCAATTTGCTTTATTAGATTTTTATAATATGTCTTATTATTAGTATCTATATTTTTTGCTAGACTTACATAAAATATAGGATAGGTTTTATTATTTTTAAATTCTACTTTTTTCACTTGAATATTGGCATTTTTAAATACATATTTAACAGGATGATTCCATTCATCTATATCTACAATAGTATTTAAATTATTGTTACTATATTTAGGACTATCGATTTCTAAATTTTTATTTTGTACAGTACTATTTATTTTATTTACATTTGTATTTGTAGAATTTGAATCTGAACTTATATCATTTGTTACATTGCTTACATTAGATTTACTTGTAGAAATATTTTTTATTTTGTACACGCTACTAATACTAATAAAGATGCTATTAGTATTATAATTATTGCAGTTTTTTTCATAATGTACCTCCATGTACTCTACGCAAATTAAATATACGTTATATAATAATCATCACAGATGGAATTTAATATGTTTTCTATGATTATATTTTTGATTATTATACACATTATAGCTTAAAATAGTATATATGCAACTATTAAAGTTATAATATACCATCATTATAACTTTACATATAATAATTTTTATTATAGAGTAACAAGAATAGCTTTGTTTTAAAATATACTTTATGTTTTAACTAAAAATCTATATAAAAATGTTTTTTTAATAAAATTAACAGAAGGAGATTACACTATGACACTAGAAGATTTAGAAATAAAAATAAAAAATATATCAGAAAATTATAAAGCTGAACCTATTGGTGGATGGATAACAGGAGATGGGCCAGTCCCTTGTGATATATTATTTGTAGGAGAAGCTCCTGGAAAAACTGAAGTTGAAACTGGAAAACCTTTTGTTGGTTTGGCTGGTAAAACCTTTGAAAAATATTTAAATTCTGTTGGACTTTATCGTAAGAATGTCCGAATAACAAATACATGCTTTTTTAGACCTGTAAAATTAAAAATTAGTAAAGCAAATAAGACTACCATAAGTAATAGACCTCCTAAAATTCCAGAAATAAATCTATTTAGAGAAATCTTAAATGAAGAAATTAAAATTGTAAATCCTAAGTTAATAATAACACTAGGTAATATTCCACTAAAGAGACTGACTGACTTTAAAAGTATTGGTGAATGTCATGGTAAAGTTGTATTCAATAGTATTATAGGAAAATATATTTTTCCTATGTATCATCCTTCTTCTTTAACTTATAATAGAAATGATGAATTTTTAAGATTATATGAAAATGACTGGTCCCTATTAAAGAATCTCTTGAAAACAATTTAAAATTTTTAATATTAAAAATAAAGATTCATATTTTTATTTACAATATATGTATAATATTCCTGCTCATGGTTAATAATTACTAATATATTAATTTAATATTATGAGGTGATTTTATCATGAGTAGAAATAAGCTCTTATTAATCTTATCATCAATTCTTGTATTACTTATTTGTAGTAGTTTAGTTTATAATGATCAGCAAAACAGTATATCTTTAAAACCTAGTTACAATATAATAAATGAATCTTCATCAAAGTCTAAACCTACTTTTTCAGAAGAATCAAATAAAAACATAGTTAAAGTAAAAACTGATACTTTAGATTATACCTATATAAATTATAAAGTAAAGTCTGGAGATGATTTATATAGTTTATCTAAAAATTTCATGCCTACTTATTTAACAGCTGGGGTTGTTAAAGAAATTAAAGAAAAAAATAATTTAAGAGATGACAAAATACAGGCTAATATAGTATTAGAAATACCCGCAGAGAAAACTATTATAAATAAAAAATAATAACAATGAATCAAATACATGTAAACACTCTAGTATTCATAAATACG
>NZ_BAEV01000162.1 GCF_000246895.1 Clostridium arbusti SL206
TATAATACTTAAATTTTATAATTTATATTAAATTTTAAGCTTATTTTTTTTATAGATTATATTAATAATGCAATTTTCTTATTGCAAAAAACTTATTAAGTTCTGTAAAATTTATAATTGAAAGATAGTTTTATTTTTCAATTAGCATATTTTTTAAAAATAATTGTTAATATTTTCACATAATTCTAAATACAATTTTAATTTTAGTTTATATAAGTTAAATTTTATTATATGGGGTTTTAAATTGAAATTTTGGAGGTTTGGTATGAAATCATCATTTAAAGATAATATGGAAAATCACACTAATGAAAACGTTAATGAGGTTCAATTGTCAAAAGACAATAATTATATCGAAAATAATTCTAGGGAGATAAATATGAAAAAAGTAATTATAAATGGTGTTCAACTAGAAGTAAATGATAATATTACTATTTTAAAATTAGCACGAGATAATAATATAGATATATCTACACTTTGCTTTTTAAATAATTGTAGTAATACTATTAATAAATGTGAAATATGTACTGTAGAAGTAGAAGGCACAGGATTAGTAACTGCATGCGATACTTATATTGAAGATGGAATGATTATAAATACAAATTCCGAAGCTGTTACTGATAAAATCAAAAGTAGAATATCTGAATTATTAGATAAGCATGAATTTAAGTGTGGTCCTTGCGTTAGACGAGAAAACTGTGAATTCTTAAAACTTGTTATAAAAACAAAAGCAAGGGCTTCAAAGCCATTTTTACCAAAGGATAAATCAGAATACGTTGATTTAAGAAGTAAATCCTTAACTGTAGATAGAACAAAATGCCTACTATGTGGTAGATGTGTTAATGCCTGTAGAATAAATACAGGCACTTGTGCCATGAAATTTATAGATAAGGGTGATAAAACTATTATTGGAGCAGAAGATGAAAAGTGCTTTGATGATACAAATTGTATACTATGTGGTCAATGCATAATTGCTTGTCCAGTTGCTGCTTTAACAGAAAAATCTCATATGGATAGAGTGAAAGATGCATTAAATGATCCAGAAAAGCATGTTATAGTTGCTATGGCTCCATCAGTTAGAGCTTCTATGGGTGAACTCTTTAATATGGGTTTTGGAGTTGATGTAACTGGAAAAATTTATACCGCATTAAGACAACTTGGCTTTAATAAAATATTTGACATAAATTTTGGAGCTGATATGACTATTATGGAAGAAGCTACTGAACTTGTTCAGAGAATAAAAAATAATGGTCCATTCCCAATGTTTACTTCTTGTTGT
Organism: Clostridium arbusti SL206; assembly: GCF_000246895.1. Classification (GTDB taxonomy): domain Bacteria; phylum Bacillota; class Clostridia; order Clostridiales; family Clostridiaceae; genus Clostridium_I; species Clostridium_I arbusti. The sequence continues at coordinate 1,277 of NZ_BAEV01000162.1, forward strand.
CCAGGTTGGGTAAGACAAGCTGAGAACTACTATCCTGAATTATTAAACAATCTATCCTCAGCAAAATCTCCACAACAAATATTTGGTGCTGCAACAAAGACCTATTATCCATCCATAACTGGTCTTGATCCTAAAAATGTAGTTACTGTAACAGTTATGCCCTGTACATCTAAGAAGTTCGAAGCTGATAGACCTGAAATGGAGAATGATGGCCTTAGAAATATAGATGCTGTTATAACTACTAGAGAATTAGCCAAAATGATAAAAGATGCCAAGATACCTTTTGCTAAACTTGAAGATAGTGAAGTAGATCCAGCAATGGGTGAATATAGTGGTGCCGGTGTTATATTCGGTGCAACAGGTGGTGTTATGGAAGCTGCCCTAAGAAGTGCAAAAGATTTTGCTGAAAATGCTGAACTTGAAAATATAGAGTATAAACAAGTACGAGGATTAGATGGAATAAAAGAGGCAGAAGTAGAACTGGCTGGTAAAAAATATAATGTGGCAGTTATAAACGGTGCTTCAAATGTATTTAAATTCATGGAATCTGGAAAGATGAACGAAAAGCAATATCACTTTATAGAAGTTATGGCCTGTCACGGAGGTTGTGTCAATGGTGGTGGTCAACCACATGTAAAACCAATAGATCTAGAAAAAGTGGATATTAAAAGTGAAAGAGCATCCGTATTATACAATCAAGATGCTCATCTTACAAAGAGAAAGTCCCATAATAATACTGCATTAATTAAAATGTATAAGGATTATATCGGTACCCCTGGAGAGGGCCTTGCTCATAAAATACTCCATTTTAAATATAAAAAATAAGAGAGAAGTACATTTTACCTTAAACTATACCTTTGTAAATGAATCTATATACAATTCTTTATAATAGAACACTACCAAAATCATCATATTTCCATGGATTTGGGTAGTGTTCTATTTACTATTAATTATAATATATAAGTTGTAATTAAATTTTATATACTAAAATTTCTATTTTCTATCCCCAAGCTTACATTTATTGGATATAACACATCTGTATCTGTACTATATCTGTTAAATTTTTATCAAACTGTACTATAATAATTAAGCTTAAAATTAAACTTTAATCTTAATTATTATTTTCTAAAAATAACCTAATATAAAAAAAGCACCCCTTTATCTGGAGTGCTTTTTAAGGATGAATTTTCCTTATTTAATAATTTTATTTAGATTCCTCAGTATTTTTAATTAATTGTATATTAGTTTTTTCTACATCGCTCATAGTATTCTCATCATATGACGGATCTGAATGATACCAAGATTTAGATTCGAAGTAAGACTTAATTTCAGGTGATGTAAATACATAACCATGTCTTGCAAAAATCTCATTTCTTGCTAATGTAAGTTGTTCTTTTGTTAAACTGTCTAAATCCGATTGCTTTAATTTCACTGAATTACTATTAGGTAAAATAAAATCTTCACTATTTTCTTTATTATCTATTTTTGTATTATTATTTTTATCATCTTTAGAGTTTAGATCGTTACTAATATTTATACTCTTTATGGTGTAATCATCTAGCAATCCATACGTATAGAACAAAAAATTCTTTGATACATTTATATTTGCAAAATTAGATTCTGTAGCTAATTTTATTTTATTTTTACCATCTAAATTCATGCTATACAGAACCTTATTTATATGTTGATTAATTGTATAGTATATATTATCATTTGTAACATTAAGTGAATCTATAGCATCATCTGATAATTTAGTTTTGTTAGTACCATCTATCCTCATTTTATATAATCCTGCATTATTCATTTCAGTAAAATAATAAATATAGTTTCCAAGAACGTTGAATTCTTTCACATTATCCAATATTTTATGCTTGTCTGATCCATCTAACTTAACGCTATATAAAGCTTCTCCTCCATTATCTGAATTTGTTTTATAATATATTAAGTTATTTGTTATAGAAAAATCACCACTAACAACACTATCCTCAATAATTTTGGTATCATTAGTGCCATCTAAATTTACTTTATATAGTCTAAAGTTAAGTCCATTTTCAGTACTTTTACAATAATAAATCCAATTTCCAACAATATTAATACCTCTTGAAAAACTTGCTAATATCTTTTTCTTTGATGTTCCATCGGTTTTCATCGTATATATTGAATTACCATTAGATATATTTATGTAGTAAATATAATTACCTATTATATTTATATACTTAGCATTATCATTAGATATATTAGCTACTTCCTGTCCATCACTTTTCATTTTATATAAACCATCAGAATTGTTGTAATAAATCCAATTATTTTTTTCAGCTATTATTCCTTCATTTAAAAGGTTTCCTGGTGAATTTCCTGGTATAATATTAGTTTTATTGTTTTCGGCATTAACCTTACTAATATCATTTGATTTATTAGTTAGCAATAATTTATAGCTAACTAAGTATACCAACGACAAAATTATAGCTAAGCAAATTGTTATCTTTGCAACTAATATTAGCTTGTACCTATTTTTTTTATCTAAACCACCTATTTTTTTAATGTTATTTGTACTAGTTTTATTTTCAGTTATATCACTGTATATATGCTCATTATCTTCTAATCTATTACCACTATTTCTTGTATCTAAATTATCCTTATCATATATCCTAATTATATTATCATCAGTAATTTGATAAGTATTATTTGATGATCTATCATTTTTTAACATAGTACCACATTTATAACAATACTTTGCTTCATTTGGATTTTTAGTGCCACATTTTATACAATACATTATTATCTCCCTCCAA
>NZ_BAEV01000161.1 GCF_000246895.1 Clostridium arbusti SL206
ACACGTAGTATTTTAATAATTCTATCCTTTTTTTTATTTAATAATACATATTCATCACTTTTTTTAATTACAGCATTTTTTTAATATAGCAAAATTATTATCATCATCAAACAATACTATTCCAATAATATCACAGTTTAATAATACAGCTATTCTTCGTATATTATAATTTAAATAGTCATTTAAGTTTAATTCTTTTTTTATTAGATTATGTATTTCAATCATTTAAAGTCCCCCTCATGTAATGTTATATAATTTTACTCAATTTCACTTCTTTTCTTTTGTGCTTTATCAATAACTAAAAAGACACCTACTAATAGCAGGTGCCTTAATATAACAAAGAATTTCTAATTTATATCTTTAATCATATACTTTACTTTGACAACCTGGCAATCATAGAAAAATATTTTCTTTAGACCCATAGCTTTGCGACGCGACCTTTCGATAGTTGTGCTATTAACATTGGATAATCTCATATATAAATTTTATATTTTTACTTTTAGGCACATTCAAATAAATAACTAGTCAGTATGCTAGTCTATTTTGAATCCCACCGCGTCAACAGAACCCTAAGATAGCTCACTATCTTAGGAACCTATTTCCTTGTTGACTTCAAAATATACGTCGCATCTTTGACTTGTTATTTATTTTCATATGCCTTATTTGAAATAGTTGTTAAGGTTTATTTGTGTAAATAATAACTTTTTTAGCGTATTTTATAGAATTATAACATATTATAGGTGTTTATTCAATTATACCATTTTGGGGATGGATGTTTAATAGTTAAACTGGAAGAAACTGCACCCCAGGGGTGTAAAAAAATGAATATATAGTAAACATTACACTAAATGGGTGAATTTAATTTATTGAAAGTCATGATGTTGGAAAAGTGTAATATATATATTTAGGAAGTATACATTGTCCGATAGATAAACGATTACAATTTAGATAAACATTTGATTATAAATTGTTGTTTAAGATAAGATATACAGTAATAAAACAGCAAATATATGGTATAATTAAAAGGTATGAAAACCATTTAAAAAATGCTGGAGAAAATTTAAGAAACGGTAACCCATCTCCAGGAAATAAGGCTGGTTGAATAACAACACTTGAAGGAAAATATGGATTTCGATGCAAGTCCAGTGATTGCAGGAACTAAGTCAATCGAAAAAATGGGAAAAGAACTTCTTGAAGAAATAATAGCGGTTGCCAATGGAAAAGTTGTAAAGGCAGAAGCTCTTGGTTTCAATGACATTGCTATAAGTAGAGTATGTAATTACGTATAATATGAGTAAAGGGTGGTTTAGATGAAGTTTGTAACTTTTTTAGTAAACAATGAAAAGAAACTTGGTATGTGCAATAAGGATATGACAAGAGTGGTAGATCTGAATAATTTAAATCTGTATAAAAGATATACTGATATGATGGATCTCATAAAAAATTCAAGTAGACATGATTTAAAATTATTGGGCAAAATATACGATCAGGAATGTTGTGTTAGGGAAAATGGTTACTTCATAGATGATGTAAAAATATGTACACCTATTGAAAAACTAGAAAGTGATATTATTTGTCTTGGACTTAATTATAGAGACCATGTAGCGGAAACTGCAAAAAGTTTTAAAGATGATTCTATAGATATACCAGAATATCCAGTATACTTTTCAAAACGTGCAATTAATCCTATAGGACAAAATGACAGTATAAATAGTCATTTAGAGGTAACAAAAGAGCTGGACTACGAAGTTGAAGTGGCTGTTATCATAGGAAAAGATGGAATGGATATACCTAAAGAAGATGCAGAGGAATATATATTTGGATATACTATTATGAATGATGTCAGTGCTAGAGATGTTCAGCAAAGGCATGTACAGTGGTATAGAGGAAAAAGCCTTGACACCTTCACTTCTTTAGGACCATGCATAGTTTATAAAAGTGAAATTAAACTCCCTTTAGAACTAAACCTATGCAGTAAAGTAAATGGAGAACTTAGACAGAACTCTAATACTAAAAACTTCATATTTGATATTCCAACTATAATTCATGACCTTTCCAAGGGAATGACATTAAAGGCAGGAGATATCATAGCCACAGGGACGCCATCAGGAGTTGGAATGGGATTTAAACCACCTAGATTTTTGAAAAAAGATGACATAGTTCAATGTGAAGTGGAGAATATAGGGGTATTGGAGAATAAGGTAGTTTAAATAAAAACACCGTAGAATTCTTAATTGAATAATACGGTGTTTTTTATAAAAAATTTTATTTTACAAACACCAAACCAAAATGATAAGGTGGAAGGTCAATCTGATTCTTCAAAGTAAATCCTATCTTTGAAGCCCATTCTATAATAGTTTCAGGTTTAGGCCTTATTTTCATTGATGGTCCTCTTGGAGTAGTTTCTTCATGGTTCCAATGTATAACCCCTATTTTACCATTCTTGTTTAAAACATCATAAACACTTTGAAGTAAATATAATGGTTTTTCGCAATGGAGAATATTAAATAATGTAATATAATCAATTTCAGCCTTATATTTTTTTAATTGTTCTATTGTGTCCTCTGTAGAAATATCACCGTTAATTAGGTGAACATTTGAAATGCTAGTGTCTTGTATCTTATTTTCACAGACCTCTATCATCTTTTCATCAACATCTATTCCAATAACATTTCCACTTACAAGTTCAGTAGCTGGTAACAAAAACGTACCATAACCACATCCTATATCAATTAAGATTCTTATATTTTTGTCTACATCCATTTGTTTAAGAGTGTCTACTGGATTAAAAAATGATTGCCATAGTTCTTCTATTGGCATTCCTGACTCTCTATACTTCATTTTAATTCTCCTTTTCTATGTATTTATTACCTGACTCCCTAATAATAATTTTAGCTACTTCCTTAGCAACTTCACCTGTAAATGACACACATTGTGCCGTATGTTCAGGCGAACCAAGTTCCATTCCTTTTGTTAGTACTCTACAGCATAAGCACTTATGACGATTTCTAAAAAATTCATGTAGTTCGTTAGAAAGAGCTTGTACTTTATTAACTCTATTATCTTTAGCTTCAGTTCTTCCGAAAAAAAGTCCTAATGCCATGATTCCACCAGTAACAGCACCACACGTGCATCCAGAACCTCCAATACCTACTGCAAATCCTGATGCTGCTGCAATGATATCGTCAGGTATTGGTAACTCAAACTCATCTTTTATAGTTTTAACAACGGATTCAGAACAGTAAAAATCTCCATTACGATGGTATCCTTCTGCTATATTTTTAATTCTTTCTGCATCAACTTGTTTAACCATTTAACTCATTCCCCTTACATTTTCACATCATATTTTATAATTTCTCTATTTTACAAACATTTCATTACATTCAAAAAATAATATAGCAATAACAATTGAACATTCGCTGATTAATTTTTCAAAACAATTATGTATGTTACTACCACCTCATCCATATAATTCATATATGTTTGGTATGATTATAACATGACATTATTTTTTTATCAATAATTAAAATTTTTTTAAATAAATTATTCGCAGTATCTAGTCATAACTTACAGTATTGATAAGAATAATAATTAAACACTAGTGAAAAAGAGTAAATAAAATTCCCGCAGGTACAATGATTGTACCACTATTTGCAGCAGCTGTTTTAAATACATTTTGTCCTTCAATTTTGAGAATAGGAAGTTATAGTCAAGCTTTAATTTCTAATGATGGATTATATGAAGAGAACTTTGGAAAGAAGTAAAATTAAGAAATAAAACTTATGTTGACTACTGGAGTGATTATAGTGTCAACATTAGATAAAATACACTTAGATGGTGAAAAATTGAAGTGATATGTCCATAGATAATTCATCTAAATTTAGTATTAGTATAGACTAGCACTAAGTAATATTTATTGATAAAAAGTATTAATAAATGACCTAGATAGATAATGAAGTTTCCAATAAAATTGGATATAATATAGGTAAGATAGATGTGAGATAGTAATGTGATGAGTAACTGGAAAAATTTACACCCCTGGGGTGTAAATAATGGAATAATGGTAATGGAAGGGGAGTAGTAAAACAATGTGCAGATTAAATCCAAAAGTAGATTTTGCGTTTAAAAAATTATTTGCAAGTCCGGAAAATAAAGACCTATTGATATCCTTTATAAATTCAATGCTTTCAGAGGATCAGCAGATTTTAGATATAGAACTAAAAAATCCATACAACATAGGGAATTATAGAAAAGGTAAAATGACTATACTTGATGTAAAAGCCGTAGATGAAAAAGGGGTATGGTACGATATAGAAATGCAGCTGGCAGAGCAGAGTTTTTACGATAAAAGGGCCTTTTACTATT
>NZ_BAEV01000160.1 GCF_000246895.1 Clostridium arbusti SL206
AAATGCTATTTATAAAGGACAGAAATGGGTAAACAGCAACAGTGACGCAACAGTAGCTGAAAATATTAAATCATTTTTCCCTGGAACTGATGTAAAACTTATAGAACAAAATGTTAAAAACTATAGAGCTGTAAATGCCTATGCACCTAACCCTATAATAAAAGAAGCAGATGTGAATAGGCTTATGGATATAATTCAAGGATACAATGCAAATCTTATTAAGAAAAGACCAGCTTTTAATAAACTAGTAAATACTGATTTTGCTAAGAAGGCTGTGGAACAGGTTAAATAGGTATCATATTCCGTTGAATGATTTTCATATTTATGATATTTAAATTTTTGTCTTGAATATTCGTATATATCAAGAATTTCATCCAGCGGAATATGTGCTTAATATTTTATAATCATTGCTTATTTTTAGCTGATTTATTAACTCTAGTTCTTGATGCTTTTTTCTTTACAATAGTCTCATTAACTTCTATGTCAATCCCGAACAAATCTGAGATATCCGTTTCATCAATAACTCTGCGGCCTTTAGCTTTTGATTTTTCAAGTAAAGTCTGTGTCTTCTTACTAACTGTTTCTGAAATGAGTTCCTCCAAATTAATATTCCTAAGCATAAAAAATATACCTGGTTCATCGTCAAGTCTTGCCCCAACTCCATACAAAACTACTGCATAATTTAAATATTAAACTGTGTCCATCTTTAATTATTTTGACAGTAATTTTAATTAACACAGATGAGCTGTTACTAGAATCTTTATAACAGCTATCTATAAATGGTATTGTCTGTGATTTTTTATTATAGTTTACATTTCCAATATATTTTTTTATATTATAATAACATATACAATTCTGAATTTTATAATGAATAGTCATACTCTAATATTTTATGATATAATGTATATGCAGGTTAGTAATAGACAAAGTTGTTAACGTGTGCATTGATTAGATTTATATTATGAGGAGGAAAAATATATGAGCTTTGATGAAAAATGTTTTTATTGTTCTAAAAACAAAGATTTAGACTCACTTATGATTAAAATTTGTGATCTAAATGTATCAACAGTATATTTATTTAAAGAACAAACTTATAATGGAAGATGTAATGTAGTTTATAAAGAGCACAAAAGTGAGATTACAGATCTTACAGAGGATGAAGCTGCTGCTTTTATAAATGATGTTCGTAAGGCGGCAAAAGCAATCCATAAAGCGCTTAATCCAGATAAAATAAATTATGGAGCATTTGCAGATACTATGAAGCATTTACATATTCACATAGTACCAAAGTATAAAGGGGGGCCATCTTGGGGAAAAACCTTTGATATGAATCCCGCAAAAACTTTTTTATCTGAGGAAGAATATGAAAAGTTAATCGTAAATATAAAAAATAACTTATAAACTCGTAAGGTTGAAGCAGGATTTATAATAGCACATTTGAATAAAAAAATCTTTTATTCAAATGTGCTATTAATTAGGCAAATGTAGAATTTAAAATTAAATAATGTGGATGATTTTTAAAAAATTCTTTAAAATGTGCAAAAAAATAGACATGACAAAAAACCTTTTGCTAAAAAGGCATGAGGAGCATTTGGGGATGTATTGAATCAAAAATATGTTTAATTATGCTATTTTAAAAAGCTTAATTATTCTTCTTATAATGTATTCTGATTTGTTTATTGTATGTTCCAGATTACTTATTTTTTATCTTTCTAGTTGTACTTATTATCTTACTCTTTTTATTCTTAGAAAAATTTGCTTCTAATATTACTATTCATGTATATGCTATGCATAGACATACACATGAATTCTCAAAGTATACAGTATTTTCATCATATTTTATCTATAAACCTAAATAAGTCGATACTTTTAAAACCTCTATCTAGAAGTAGTATAATTTCGTAATTATATGAAGTTATAAGCTATTTAAATTCTTTTATTCTATGTTTTGCATGTTTGATTTTTGTTATCTTTTCCATTTTTTTATAGATATATCCGAAACATTTGTTTGATGTACTAGATGGACAATATTAGTATTAGTCAAACAGGAATAACTTCTTCGATGTTTAATACAAAGTGGAACCTCATAAGCCAGCATAACTATCCATCCAGCAAGGCAACTTAAAGCAATTCCAACAATTCCAAACTTAGGAGCTAATAAATAGGCAAATACAACTCTACCAACTATTTGTATAAAGGTTGATTTCAGCGTGATTTTAAGGTCACCCATTCCCCTAAAGTACCCTTGTATTCCATTTGTCCAGCTTGGCAATAAATAAAAAAATGCCATCATTTGAAGATATATTATGCCAAGTTCAACAACTTTTGAATTTTTTTCTGAAACAAAAAGATTCATTATGGAATGTGCCCCAAAGTATATTATACCAACAATTATGCACCAATATAAAGTTTCAATTTTCATTCCAGACCAGAAACCGCCTTTTATGCGTTCCTGTTTTTTGGCTCCACGATTTTGAGCTAAGAATGTAGTCATTCCATTACTAATGCTTTGTTCTGGTGTAAATGCAAAATCATCTACACGATTTACCGCATTAAAAGTGGCGATTGCTTCTACTCCAAGTGGATTAACGGCCCCTTGAATTAAAAACTTTCCAACATAGAGACAGGTTTGCTGCATGGCTGTAACCCAGCTATAATTAATAGTGGCTTTTAATAGACCTTTATCTAATACAATTTCTTTCTTTGAAAAACGAAGTATAGGTACCTTTAGATAAACATAGGTGATACAAAGTACGCTGGAAATCATTTCTGCTGTTAAAGTAGCAAGTGCTGATCCCGGAACGCCCATCTTAAATAATACAACAAAAACCATATCCATTATTACATTTAAAAAAGAAGAAATAATTAGAAATATCAATGGTATTTTTGAATCGCCAATACTTCTAAGCGTAGCGGCATAAACGTTATATAAGAAAGTAAATATAAGCCCTAAAAATATAATTCTGAGATAATTTGCAGCATCTGATAATATTTCTTTTGGTGTCCTTATTAATTCTAAAATTGGTTTAGTTATAATTATACATATAATTATTAAGACTACGGTAAAGATAAATCCACCTATCATGGTTGTGGATACTTCACGTTTAAGCTTTTTTATATCTCCTTTACCAAAATATTCGCTCATTAAAACTGAGGCACCCATACAAATCCCCATAATAAAAAACATTACAATATTCATAATTGGATTTGCAATACCAACAGCTGCCAAGGCATTTGTTCCAACAAACCTTCCTACAATAATGGAATCTGCGGCATTATAGGTAAGCTGAAAGAAATTTCCAAGTATTAAGGGCACTGCGAACTTAACTAAATGTTTAGAAATATTTCCATTTGTCATATCTGTTATCAAAACTAACGTCACCATCCAATCTAAAATATGTATTACTAAGTAAATTATTTAATGTACACGTGAACAATTTTAAATATAGAATATAGCTTGTAATCGTTCACCTAGAGTTTATAACAGGAGTATCTATACCATCTTCTATAAATTATAGCTTATCAGCATATAATAAACAATATCTAATGGTGTAGAAAGTATTAAATAATCTTAGGAAACTTATAAATATGAAAAAAATTTTATTGACAGAAATGTTAGAATATGATATCGTTATCATAACAAATCAATAATTGTTATATGGATTGCTACTGGTAATGCAGGCTTGACCACCTTTATTAATAATGTTTTATTATTTAGGGTGTGGTTTTTTTGTGTATAATTGTTTGAGATTAGTTATGATTAAGTAAGAAGGGAAAAGTAATGAACATAGATAAAATAATAAATAATAATTTAGTTCGTGCCTTTCATGATAATAACAAGGAAGTCATTGTTATGGGATGTGGTATTGGGTATAAAAAAAGATAGGCGAAATTATTGATGAAAAAAAGATTGAAAAGGTCTATGCAATTGAAAACAAGAATGTTTCTGATAAGCTGATGACTTTATTATCAGAAATTCCTTTGGAACATGTTCAAGTTTCTAATGAAATTATTTCCTATGCCAAATATTCACTTGGTAAGAAACTAAATGATAATATTTATATATCACTTACAGATCATATTAATTTTGCTATTGAAAGGTTAAATCAAGGGTTGAATTTTAAGAATGCGTTGTTGTGGGAAATTAAGAGGTTTTATAATCATGAGTTTTTAATCGGTAAGGAAGCTTTGCAGATTATCAAGAAACGATTAAATATAGATTTGCCAGAGGATGAAGCTGGATCTATTGCGCTGCATATTGTAAATGCAGAATTGAATTCAAATAATATTGATCAAACTCTAGATATCACTAAGTTAATACAAAATGTTTTAAATATTGTAAAATATCATTATAAAATAGATTTAGATGAATATTCACTTCATTATGAACGATTTATTACTCACTTAAAATTCTTTGCAGAAAGAATATTTAGTGGAAAGGAAATCGAAAGTGATGATAAAAGCTTCTGTGAAATAATTAAGAATAGATACAAAGATACTTATAAGTGTACTGAAAAAATTTCAGATTATATTTTAAAAGAATTTAATCATAAACTGACAGAAGAAGAGATGATGTACTTAACAGTACATATTAGGAGAATTACAACACAAATATAACAAGAGATTGTTATTGGTAATTTATTATAGATATTAATAGACACTAAAAAATT
>NZ_BAEV01000159.1 GCF_000246895.1 Clostridium arbusti SL206
ATAATATATACTTATTATTCTTTTAGCTTAAATATAATATAAATCAATTACAAATATCTACATTATACATTATATAAATATAAATTTCTTTATATTATCTTATAATTACTTACATTATCTTATAATTTTTTAATATTGTATCCATAGAATTATTTTCAATTAGATGTCTACATATTATTCAATACTTGCCTGTTTTAATATATTTTAAGTTTTAGGTTATACATTTTAAATATGCTTTCAAATAATTTTCAAGTTCTTTACATTTTTCTCTGTCCATAGATTCTGTATTTTTAAGTTTATAATTTATTTTCATTTTTTCATACTTGTTTACACCTAATGTATGATAAGGTAATAGTTCTATCTTTTCTATATTTTTTATATCTTTTATTAAGTCACCTAGCTTTTTTATATGTTCTTTAGAATCAGTTATATTAGGAACTATTACATGTCTTATCCAAATCTTTGTTCCCACTTTTTCAAGTACCTTTAAGAATTCATTCAATCCATTTTTCCCTTTACCTGTGAGATTTTTATATCCAATCTCATCTACATGCTTTATATCAAGCAAAACTAAATCTGTATATTTTAACACTTGTTCATAATTACCATTTCCATAACCAGAAGTATCTATAGTAGTATGAATATGATTTTCTTTACATAGCCTTAGTATTTCAGCTAAAAACTCACACTGTAAAAGTACTTCTCCTCCAGAAAAAGTTACACCACCACCAGACCTATCAAAATAAGGTTTAAATTTCAATATCTTTTTTAATAAATCTTCTGTTGTTATTTCAATGCCTCCATTCATTTCCCATGTATCAGGATTATGACAATAGGCACATCTTAATTTACATCCTTGAAAAAATACAACTGTCCTAATACCAGGACCATCAACAAGTCCCATACTTTCTATTGAATGAATTTTCCCTTTTATCATGACTGTATTTCCCTTTCTTATATATCTATTACATCTCTATTTATTTTAATATTCTTCATTAAAAAACAAAGCAGGCTATTTAAGCCTGCTTTTATTATAATTTTTCATGGAAAGTTCTATTTATAACTTCTTTTTGATGTGCCTTTGAAAGTCTGTTGAAATTAACAGCATAGCCTGAAACTCTTATTGTAAGCGTTGGGTATTTATCAGGATGATCCATAGCATCTATTAATGTGTCTCTATTAAGTACATTAACATTTAAATGATGTGCACCTTGACTAAAATATCCACCCATAACACCTACCAAATTATTTATCCTATTATCATGATCATTTCCTAATGCACTTGGTACTATAGAAAATGTATTTGAAACACCATCTTCACAACATGCATATGGAACTTTAGCTACTGAGTTTAAGGAAGCTAGTGCACCTTCCATATCTCTTCCATGCATTGGATTCGCCCCTGGCGCTAATGGCTCTCCCAATTTTCTTCCGTCAGGTGTTGTTCCTGTTTTCTTACCATACATTACATTTGATGTGATTGTAAGAACAGAAAGTGTATGTTTTGCATTCCTATAAGTTGGGTGTTTCTTTAACTCAGCAGAGAACTTTTCAACAATTTCTATGGCAATATTATCTACTCTGTCATCATCATTACCATATTTAGGGAATTCTCCTTCTTTAACGAAGTCCACAGTAATACCATTCTCTCTTATAGGTTTTACTTTAGCATATTTTATTGCACTTAGAGAATCTGCTGCTACAGAAAATCCAGCAATACCAAATGCCATAAGTCTTCCTACATTTGTATCATGAAGTGCCATTTGACTACCTTCATAAGCATATTTATCATGCATAAAATGAATTACATTCATAGTATTAACATAAATATCTGCCATATATTCTAAAACTTTAAAGTAATTGATCTTTACCTTTTCATAATCTAATACATCATCTGTAATAGACTCAATATCTGGAACAACCTTTACACCTTTCTTTTCATCTATACCACCATTTATTGCTAAAAGTAAACATTTAGCTACATTACATCTAGCTCCAAAAAATTGCATTTGCTTTCCAACCTGCATTGCAGATACACAACAAGCAATGGCATAGTCATCACCATAAATTGGTCTCATTATATCATCATTTTCATACTGAATAGAATCAGTTAAAATAGATGTTTCTGCGCAAAATTTCTTAAAGTTTTCTGGTAATTTTTCAGCCCAAAGTACTGTCATATTTGGTTCTGGTGCTGATCCAAGATTAATTAGTGTATGAAGGTATCTAAAAGAATTTTTTGTAACAAGATGTCTTCCATCTATTCCAATTCCACCTATTGATTCAGTAACCCAAGTAGGATCTCCTGCAAATAATTCATTATATTCAGGAGTTCTTAAATGTCTAACCATTCTTAGTTTTATAATAAATTGATCAATTATTTCTTGAGCTTCGTCTTCTGTAATCAATCCATTTTCTAAATCTCTTTCAATATATACGTCTAAAAAAGTACTTGTCCTTCCAAGTGACATTGCCGCCCCATTGTTTTCCTTTACTCCAGCTAAATATCCAAAATACAAGAATTGAACTGCCTCTTTAGCATTTTTAGCAGGTTCTGATATATCCACTCCATAGGAAAGAGCCATCTTTTTAATTTCTCCAAGAGCTCTTATTTGCTCAGAAACTTCTTCTCTTAATCGTATAAGCTCATCAAGCATATCACCTTTTAAATCATTTAAATCCTTCTTCTTTTGATCTACTAAGAAGTCTATTCCGTAAAGAGCCACTCTTCTATAATCACCTATTATCCTGCCCCTTCCATAGGCATCTGGAAGTCCAGTTAAAACCCCTGCTGATCTAGCAATTCTTGTTTCTTCTGAATAAGCGTCAAAAACACCTTGATTATGTGTCTTTCTATAGTTTGTAAATACATCGTACATCTTATCACTAATCTCAAAACCATATTCTTTCAATGATTGTTCTGCCATTCTAATTCCACCAAATGGGTTAGTTATTCTCTTAAGGGGTGCATCCGTTTGAAAACCGACTATAACTTCATTGTCCTTATCTAGATATCCAGGCTTAAAGCTATTTATTCCAGAAATAGTTTCTGTATCTACATCGAGTATGCCTTTCTTTAATTCCTCCAAAATAAGAGCAACTGCCTTATCCCAAACCTTTTTAGTTTTATCTGTAGGTCCCTTTAAAAAACTTTTATCACCGTTATACTCTTTATAGTTATTTTGAATGAAATCTCTCACATTGACGTCTTGTATCCAATTTCCTTCTTTAAAACCATCCCATTGTTTAAACAAAAGTATCAACTCCTTATTATATAACCTATTGGATTTATTATAAATAGTAGTTTGTAAAGATTACTAATTAATAATTTTTATTATATGATTATTATACATGATAAAGATTCTTATTTCAATATAATAAATAATGCTATTATGAACATATTTTATATTTATTATTTTTATATTCCACATTATATCATACACTCACTAGTATTTGAATTTATTTGTTCATTAATATCTAATGAAAAATTTGGTTACTATTATAGATTTAACTTTTAACTACTATTTTAGTATTCATATTCTTTTATTTTAAAATACATATTATAAAAAAATAGCTATAGGCAATATTTCTATCATATTACCAGAATTTGAAATATATTTATTACTAAAATTCTTTATTGAATTTCCAATACTATTTATGCCCATAAAATCACTAAAGTATGGTTCATTTATAAATTCTAAACAATCGCATCCAAATAAATCCATATATCCAATATCATTGCCATTAATACACTTTATAACTTTACCCATTATATTTACTCTACAGTGCCCTGTATAATCAAATTTATTTATATTATATCTTGGATCAATAGGAACAATAAATCTTGATTTAGGATTACAAAATTCAGTAGTTACGCACTTCATACAATTATTACTTTTCCATGAATCCATATATCCCTTTAAATTAGTAAGTACATCAACTCTACTGCTATTTACCGCTTTAATATTACCGAATATATTTTGCATTTCCATTTTATTTATTAAATTCTCTACATAATAAAATATAGGGTTTTTCATAATTTTACAATTAACTATAATAAAATCATTTTCATGTATACCATCAACCATATCATTTATGGATATCTCTCTTAGCAAATTATTTTTAAATAATAAATTTCTTAAATGTATAAAAACTTCTATATCCTTTGAAATAGTAACTTGAGTTTTTTGCTTTGAAAACTCATTTACTAATTGAACATTAACTTCTCCTTGAACATACTTCCCAAATAACTCCTGAGAAAATTCGCTCATAGGTCCTCTGTAATTTATAGTAACTTGATCCTTTGTATTAACAGTTCTTGATTGAACAAACTCTTGTACTACTACCGTAAAAAGATTATTAACTATATCATTATTTAAATATAATGGTATAATAGCTTTATTTTCAGCCATAAATCATCACTCCATATCAATGAATCTTACTTAGTGAAAATTGATAAAGTAAGGCTATTAATTAATAGTATAAAACTTTATACCTTTTAGAACATAATATTTGATTATTTCATATAATTATTATAGATGTATTATATAAATTGGGAGGAATAATTATGCCTATACCTTTTAATATTATGAAAATTAAAGATTCTCTTGAAAACAGTGCAAGTTCTGCTGTAAAAAAAACAGAAGAATTCATAGAGATATCAAAATTAAATTTAGAAATATCCAATGAAGAAAAAGATATAAAAGAAATATATGAG
>NZ_BAEV01000158.1 GCF_000246895.1 Clostridium arbusti SL206
TAAGACTTCATTCTAAACTTATAATATTTTTCATTAGGCATATGAAAATAAATAGTAAGTCAAAGATGCGACGGATATTTTGAAGTCTACAAGGAAACAGGTTCTGATGATAGTGAGCTATCTGAGAGTTCTGTTGACGCAGTAGGATTGAAGCAAGTTCTTAATTCAGGTGGGGATTCTTTTACCCCATCTGAATTTTAGAACTGCAAATGCATGGCTTACTTGGCGTTGAACTCCCACTTGAAGAAAAGCAGAGAACCAAAATCTTCTTTTTGATTTTGTGTGAATCACTTTCACAGAGTGCGTGGGAGACTTACGCCAAGTTAGTCAGGTTAAAATAGGCTAGCATACTGACTAGTTATTTATTTGAATGTGCCTTATGTTCTATTTAACTACACTATGTTATAATATCAATAAATCTTATTTGATTGAATTTATTTATCTATTAAGATTAATAACTGCTATGTCCATCCTTAAGAGATAGATTTTTTAAATAACGCAGATAGTAAATGAAATATTTTTTTAACATATTTATAGTAACTAAAGAGGGGATAAACTTTGCGAGAGATAGAAACAAAAATAATACATATAAATATAGATGAAACTAGAAATAAATTAATTGGTGCTAAGGCTAAAAGAGTAAAAATGGAAAATCAAATAAATAATTTATATGACTTTCCAGATCAAAGACTGCTTAAAGAAAAGGGCTATGCAAGAATTAGAATTGTAGAGGATCTAATACAAAATGAAACTCGTTATTATATGACTACTAAAAAGCTTATAAGTCAGGAAAAATATAAAGTTATGGAAGAAAATGAGGTTATTATAAGTGATGGTGAAGTTGGAAAAGCTATATTCCTTTCCCTTGGACTCGTACTTAAAAATAGTATAAAAAAATCTAGGGAAAGCTATCAATATAAAAATACTTTGGTGGAAATAGATATAAATGATAAATCATTCTGTCCCTTTCCCTATCTAGAGATAGAGACTAATTATGAAGATGAATTAAAAGAAGTAGTAAATATATTAGGTTATACATTAGAAGATACTACCTCAAAGACAATATACCAAATTCTTAAAGAAGAAAGGACTACGAAAGGTTTATAATGTTTGGATATGTTACGCCTTCAAAAGGTGAACTAAAAATAAAAGACTATGAAAAATTTAAAGCTTACTATTGTGGGCTTTGTTTATCTATAAAAAAAAACTATGGTCATATTCCTAGATTTATAGTTAACTACGATATGACCTTTGTAGCAATCCTTTTAGATGCTTTGGAAGATAAACCATGCACACTTTATACTGGAAACTGTATTGCTCATCCTCTAAAGAAAAGAAATTTTATAATTAATAATTCAGCTTTAGACTATGCTAGTTTTTTAAATGTAGCTCTAGTATATTTTAAACTTACAGATGATGTTAAAGATGATAAATCAAAGTTAAGTAGTTTATCTGCATTTTTTCTAAAAAATTATTTTAAGAAATTTCCAAGTGATCTTAAAAATCATAGTAATCTAATAAAAGAAAAGTTAAATGAATTGTATAAACTAGAAGATGAAAAAAGAAAAATAACCATAGATGAACTATCTCATCCTTTTGCTGAATTGACCGCCTTAGTACTTAGTTCCTATCCAAAATTAAATACTGACCACAAGGATACTATGTATACTTTAGGCTATAATTTAGGTAAATGGATATATATAATAGATGCTTTTGATGATTTGGAAGAGGATATGAAAAAAGGTAAATTTAATGCTATAAATAACATTTTTAACACTGATAATCTTGAGTATAAAGAATTTAAAGCTTACATTAAGGATAGAATAGATTTTATACTGGTTACTAGTGCAAGAGCCTGTTTTGAGTGTATTAACAAATTATCTCTTAAGACAAATAAAGATATACTTTATAATATACTTCAGCTTGGTTTACTAGAAAAAATGGAAAGAGTATTTGTTTAAAATAAACAACCTGCATAGTATTTTTATAATTAATTTGTTAAAATTAAAGATAATGATTAGACTTTAACATATGTAAATTTATCATAGATATTTACAATAGCTTATTACTTAACAAAATATGAGGAGGAAACATAAATGAGAAATCCCTATGAAGTGCTTGAAGTAAAAGAAGGTGCTTCTGAAGCAGAAATTAAAAAAGCTTATAGAGAGCAGGCAAAAAAATATCATCCTGATCAGTACGGTAATAATCCTTTAAAAGAACTTGCAGAAGAAAAAATGAGAGAGATAAATGAAGCTTATGATTATCTTTTAAAGAACAATAATTCAAGTAAAAGTAGCTATAGTAACACAAACACAAATTATAACGAAAACTATAATCAGAGTTATAACTCACAATACAGCGGAAGTAACGCTGATCTATACAATTCTATAAGAATAGATATAAACAATGGTAACTTGGGTGCAGCAGAACAAAAATTAACTGGTATAAAGGTAAGAGATGCAGAGTGGAATTTCTTAATGGGAAGTGTTTGCATGAAAAAGGGATGGTATGATAATGCCCATACCTATATAAGTATGGCCTATAATCTAAACCCTCAAAATCCTGAATACAGAAGTGCCTTTCAATCTCTAAATCAAAGAAATAATACCTATAGAGAACCTTATTTCAATAGAGGTGGAAATGACAGAGATGATTGCTGTAAGATTTGTGTAAGTCTCTGGTGTGCAGATCAAATGTGTGATTGCTTAGGCGGAGGTTGTTAGGAGGTTATACTTAAATGGCAAATACAAAAACCAGTAACTTAACTAAAGGTGGAATATATACAGCACTATCCCTACTGTTTATATATTTATCTAACATACTTCCTACAAATAAGTTTTTCATTTTAATAATAGTATCCTGTATAATTCCAATATCAATACTAACTACAAGCTTAAAAAACAGTGTTACTATTTATATTGCTACTTCACTATTGTCTTTATTGCTTTTAGGAATTAAACTAAACGTACTTTCATATATAATCTTTTTTGGAAGCTACGGCTTTATAAAATATTACATAGAAAGAATGAATAAACTTCCTCTGGAGATTTTATTAAAGCTGGTATTCGCTAATATTTGTGCGGTTATAATCTATTTTTTATATACATTACTCTTTATAGATGTAATGAATTTAAAATTCCCAATTTATATTTTTGTAATTGTACTGGAAATTATATTTTTATTTTATGACTATGCATTAACTTTGTTTATTTCTTATGTGAGTAAACATTATTTAAAAAAATTAAAATAATAAAAGTATTCTTTTAAAATATATAATAACTAAAGACATGCTGCTGTGACACTCCCATTTTGTTAATCAGGAGATAACAGCAGCATGTCTTTAAATAATTCATCTAAACTTAGCAGTAGAAATAAGGTTTAAAAATTAATTATTAACTAGTTTCTTTAATGTCCTAACAGATATTAAACATTTTTCGCCATTTACCATATAGGCGAGCTTTTCCTTTGAATCTATTTCCTTTATATTATCTTTATTAACCAAATAAGATCTATGACATCTAAAAAATCTACCATCAAGTTTGTCTTCAATATCCTTCATCTTAGCATAAAACTCAACTTGTCTGTCTGTAGCGTGAAGCGCTATTTTATGTACTTTACTTGAAGTTTCAAAAAATAATATTTTCCTAAATTCCACATTTACAATTCTACCATTAATTTTTATGCTAAAATTCTTTTGAAGTTTATTTAATGTACCTGAGTATTTTGTGTTAGCATCAATTATACATTTTCTTATGTTATCTTTTAAATTTTCATCACTATCTTTTACTATATAATCCATAGCTTCTACCTTATATTTAAAAGTTAACGGAGCCATTTCTCCATGGGTGGTTATAAATACAATAAAACCCCTAGGATCATATTTTCGTATTTTTAAAGCTAGTTTAATACCATTTATATCATGTCTTAAATCTATATCTAAAAAATATAATCCAGATATATCATTTTTACTTACGTACTTAATAATATCTTCTGGATTTTTAGTAACTAAAGCTATTTTCATATCAAAATTTTCAATGACTATAAAATCTTCAATAAATTTAGTAAATCTCTCTCTTTGTTTATCATTATCCTCACATATAAATATTTTAAGCATTTACAACACCTTCACTTTCCATAGCCCTTCCAATTTCAAGATGCTGTTTGAATTCCCTACTTTGTATTTCCGTATCCACATACACATGTTCATATTTATTTGTTATATCCTTTAAGATATTGAGCCCTAATCCCCTATTATCTCCTTTAGTTGAAAAACCTTTTTCATAAATTTTATGTATAGGCGGAATGATTTCTGAATAGCTATTACTTATAAATATGATTAATGAAGTCTCTCTATTTATAATTGCCAGTTTTATAAAAGACTTGTCACATTTCTGTGATGCTTCTATAGCATTGTCAAGTAGAATGCCTGTGACTCTGCTAATATCTAAAATATCCATGTTTATATATTCCACAGGTTCTGTAATCTCAATAAATGTGTCAATGCCTAACCCTTGAGCCATAATTAATTTTGAAGACAATATACCCTTTATCTCTGGAATTTTTATATTCTTTAACACCCCTAGTTTAAAATTATTGGTCTCCATCTTTCTCTCTAAGGGAATAATATTTTCATTAAAATGCTTTTTGAGTCCTTCCATATCACTACTTTCCATATATCCAACCATAGAAGATAAAATATTTGTGTAATCATGCCTGAACTTTCTCATATCTGTGTATAATTTTTCCAGATTGTTGGTATACTCGTGTAAATTTTCGTATACCGCTTGCTTATTTTTTGATTCTAATTCTCTTTTTATACTTGTAAATAGTATATACATTATCACTAATAGCATTATAAAATAGGCCCAAAACAATATAACATTAACCTTTATAATATCATATTTAAATCCAATTTTAGAACCTAAAATTATATTAGAATAAAATATTATAAAGGTTAATACTAAACTTATAACTACAACCAAAGACACCTTACCCTTAATACTTGTAATCTACTTTTTTTATACT
>NZ_BAEV01000157.1 GCF_000246895.1 Clostridium arbusti SL206
AGAAACCATTTCATTTACACTATCATAACTTGATACATCTGTTTTTACATATAATTCTTCGCCACTATTATCTTTCTTTTTAAACTCTGGTGCATTAGGACTCATATCTCCTACTACTACATTAGCTCCATTATCCAAAAATTCTTGAACTACTGCCTTTCCTATACCAGATGCTCCACCTGTAACAATTACTGTTTTTCCTTCTAATTCTAACCATGATTTTTTCATACTTTACATCTCCTTAATATTTTTATTTTATAATTTAATTGCATTTATAAAATACATTTTAAACTTAATTTTATCACTTTTGTGCTGATATCAATCATTTGTCTAACCATGGTTTTATTATACATCCATATGTAAACTTTTTCAATAGTAATTTTATTTTTTTTACTTTTTTATTTTTTTATGTTAGAAATTCATGTTAAAACAATATAATATCATTAAGGCACATTCAAATAAATAACTAGTCAGTATGCTAGTCTATTTTGAATCCCACCGCGTCAACAGAACCCTAAGATAGCTCACTATCTTAGGAACCTATTTCCTTGTTGACTTCAAAATATACTTCGCATCTTTGTCTTGTTATTTATTTTCATATGCCTAATAGCCTGTAATTTTTTTAATAATTACTTCAAATCTAAGTAATTAAGAAAGCAGAAATACTAATTATGTATGCCATACAAACATATTATAACTAGTATCTCTGCTTTCTTATAACTACACTTTAATATATAATTATTATGAATTTTCAACCTACTTGAAATCGTATAAATTAATCATTAACCCAATCTCTTTTCTAATTCTTCCTTCATAGATTCATAGCCTTGTTTTCCAAGAAGTGCAAACATATTTTTCTTATATGCTTCTACTCCTGGTTGATTGAATGGATTTATACCTGACAAATATCCACTAATACCGCAAGCCTTTTCAAAGAAATATGCTAAATATCCAAAATAGTAAGCGGTTAGTTCAGGAACATTCACTACCATATTAGGTACCCCACCATCATTATGTGCTAAAATAGTACCTTCAAACGCCTTCTTATTTACATAATCCATCGTCTGACCTGCTACGAAGTTTAGTCCATCTACATTATCAGCGTCTTCTTCAATCACAATATTCTTTCTAGGATTTTCAACACTAACTACAGTTTCATATATATTTCTTAATCCCTCTTGAATGTATTGTCCCATTGAATGTAAATCTGTTGAAAAATCAACGGCTGCTGGAAATATACCTTTACCATCTTTTCCTTCACTCTCACCATACAATTGTTTCCACCACTCACCAAAATAATGTAAACATGGTTCATAGTTAACTAATATTTCTGTAGTTTTACCTTTTCTGTATAAAATATTTCTAGTTACCGCATATTTATAAGCATCATTTTTTTCTAATTCAGGCACACTATATGCTTCTCTTGCTGCTGCTGCACCACTCATCATTTCTTCTATATCTATACCTGCTGCCGCAATTGGTAATAGACCAACTGGTGTTAAAACAGTAAATCTCCCACCAACATCATCTGGAATAACAAAAGTCTCATATCCTTCCGCATCTGCCAACGATTTCAAAGCACCCTTTGCTTTATCAGTAGTTGCATATATCCTTGACTTTGCCTCTTCTTTACCGTATTTCTTTTCCAATAAGTCTTTAAAAATTCTAAATGCTATAGCTGGTTCAGTCGTAGTACCTGATTTTGATATAACATTAACTGAAATATCTTTTTCCTCAATAGTTTCCAATAAATCAACCATATATGTTGAACTTATGTTATTTCCAACAAAATATATATTTGGAGATTTTCTCTTATCCTTTGAAAGACTGTTATAAAAAGTATGTGTTAACATTTCTATAGCAGCTCTTGATCCTAAATAAGAACCACCAATTCCAATCACTATAAGTACATCTGAATCATTTCTTATTTTTTCTGCTGATTTTTTTATCCTTGTAAATTCTTCTTTATCATAATTTACAGGAAGATCAATCCAGCCTAAAAAATCGTTTCCTTGACCTGTCTTATTATGAAGCATTTCATGTGCTGCTGTTACCATTGGCTGTAAGTATGTAATTTCATGCTCATCCAAAAAAGAAGCCACTTTTGTTAAATTTAAAGATAAACTTTTAATCATATTAGTATCCTCCCAGATATATTGTTTTTAGTTGAATAATTATTGATTTTTCTTATATGGTAGAAAAGCGTTTGTACATCTACACATTTATGCAAATATACTTATTTGTGATGTATTTATTTTAATTATACATTATTTTATTTAGTGTTTCAATAATATTTGATATAATTTGGTATAATTGTTATCTATTTAGAAAAAATATAAAATTTAAGTCCTCCTGAATATTCAAGAAGACTTAAATTTTATATTTATTTTATTTCTGTATTTATCTCAGTTTTATCAAAAGCAGTAATAAGCATTTGCTTAATTTCACTTATTAATGGATATCTTGGATTAGCCCCTGTACACTGGTCATCAAAGGCAAGCTCACACATCTTATCAAGTGTAGCATAGAAATTCTTTTCTGAAACTCCAGCATCTTTAATACTCATTGGAATGTTTATTTTCTCTTTTAATTCATGGATGGCCTTAATTAAAAGCTCAACTTTTTCATCATCCGTATTGCCACCTAAATTTAGATAATCTGCAATTTTACCATATCTCCATTTAGCATTTGGATATTTATATTGAGGATATGCTGCTTGTTTTACTGGGTTATCTGCTGAATTAAATCTGATAACTTCTTCAATTAACAGTGCATTAGCAGTTCCATGTGCTATATGGTGCTCTGCTCCTAACTTATGTGCCATTGAGTGACATACTCCTAGGAATGCGTTAGCAAAGGCCATTCCTGCCATTGTTGATGCATGGGCCATTTTCTCTCTTGCCTTTTCATTAGTAGTACCTTCTGCATAGGCTGTAGGCAAATATTTAAATATTAATCTTATGGCTTCTAATGCGAGTCCATTGGTATATTCTGATGCAAGTACTGATGTATAAGCTTCTATACCATGAATCAAAGCATCTATACCTGATGCTGCTGTTAATCCTTTTGGCATATTCATCATTAATTCAGCATCTACTATTGCCATATTTGGAGTTAATTCATAGTCTGCTAGTGGATATTTAACTCCTGTCTTTTCATCTGTTATTACAGCAAAAGGTGTAACTTCTGATCCTGTTCCAGCTGAGGTTGCTACCGCAATCATCATAGCTTTTTCTCCAAGCTTTGGAAAATTATATATTCTCTTTCTTATATCCATAAATCTCATGGCAAGGTCTTCAAATTTTACCTCTGGATGTTCATACATTACCCACATTATTTTGGCTGCATCCATTGCTGAACCCCCACCAAGAGATATTATTGTGTCCGGTTTAAAGTCCATCATTTCTTCTGTACCTTTTCTAGCTGTAGATAGAGTTGGATCTGGCTCTACTTCTGTAAATACTTTAAAATCAACACCTATTTCTTCAAGAACTTTTGTGATAGCATCTGCATATCCAAGATCATAAAGGACTTTATCCGTCACTATAAATGCTCTCTTTTTATTTAAATCTTTCAATTCTCTTAATGCGAATTGAAGACATCCAAATTTGAAGTAAACCTTTTCTGGAACTCTAAACCAAAGCATATTCTCTCTCCTCTCAGCTACACGTTTAATATTTAACAGATGTTTAGGTCCAACATTTTCTGATACTGAATTTCCTCCCCAAGAGCCACATCCTAATGTAAAGGAAGGAGCTATTTTAAAATTATATAAGTCTCCACTTGCACCCTGTGCTGCAGGTATATTTATAAAGGTTCTTACTGTTTTCATAGCATTGCTGAATTTATCTATCTTATCTTTTGCCTTTATTATATCTGCATATATTGCTGAAGTATGTCCAAGTCCTCCTAGATTAACAAGAGTTACAGCTTTATCAAGGGCATCATCAAAGTTTTCTGCTCTGTACATAGCCAAAACTGTAGATAATTTTTCATGGGCAAAAGGTTCTTCCTTTCCTACAGAAGTAACTTCTCCTATAAGGATTCTTGCTGTTTCTGGTACTTTAATTCCTGACATTTCAGCTATTTTATAGGCTGATTGTCCTACTATCTTTGAATTTATACTGCCATTTATAAAAATTGTTTTTCTTACTTTATCTATTTCACTTTCTTTAATTATATATGCTCCTCTTTCTGCAAATTCTTTTCTGACTTCATCATATATAGAATCCAAAACTATTACTGATTGCTCTGAAGCACATATAACGCCATTATCAAAAGTTTTTGAAAGAATTACTGAACTTACTGCCATTTTTATGTGTGCACTTTCATCAATTATAACAGGAGTGTTTCCTGGTCCTACACCTATAGCTGGCTTACCAGAGGAATATGCTGATTTAACCATTGATGGTCCCCCTGTAGCAAGAGTTATATCTGCCTCCTGCATCAGTATTTGTGTTAGTTCTATTGACGGCTCATCTATCCAGCCTATTATTCCCTCTGGAGCACCTGCTTTAACTGCTGCATCAAGTATTATTTTAGCTGCTGCTATCGTTGATTTTTTTGCTCTTGGATGTGGTGATAACATTATGGCATTTCTTGTTTTTAGTGATATCAATGTTTTAAATATTGCTGTTGAGGTTGGATTAGTTGTTGGTATTACAGCTGCCACAATGCCTATAGGTTCTGCAATTTTAGTTATACCATAGGATTTATCTGTTTCTACTACGCCGCAGGTCTTTTCGTCTTTATACTGATTGTATATATACTCAGCTGCAAAGTGATTTTTTATAACTTTATCTTCAACAAGTCCCATTCCCGTTTCTTCTGCCGCCATTTTTGCAAGCGGTATTCTGGCATCTAATGCTGCCATGGCTGCCTGTCTGAAAATTTCATCAACTTGTTCTTGCGTATATGTTCCAAATTTTCTTTGGGCTTCTCTTATTTCCTCTAACCTTACATTTAATTCATCAATATTACTAACTTTCATAAGTTACACCTCTTTCTCAATTTTAATCCACATAATTAAAACAACTTAATTATGTGAAATTTTTAAAAGCTATATTGCACCAATGTGCAATATAGCACTAATGTACATATGCATATTATCTATTATTGTTTGTTAAATGTCAATCAAATTTTTAATATTATTTATATTTTTATATTGTAAAATTGTTAAATTTAAATATTTAGCCACATGTAAACCATTAATTAAAATATTGCAGTATATTTAATTGTTAAATATTTAACCAATGAATGCATTATATAATAATATAAAC
>NZ_BAEV01000156.1 GCF_000246895.1 Clostridium arbusti SL206
AGTATTTTATTTAAATACTTACTAATTATGGCCCCTTGGTCAAGCGGTTAAGACACCACCCTTTCACGGTGGTAACATGGGTTCAAGTCCCGTAGGGGTCACCAATGACTTGTGCTTGGTTTTACATTTACTTGTTTAACTAGGCATTTGTTTATTATTTAATTTTGTGCAGGTGTGGCGGAATTGGCAGACGCACTAGACTTAGGATCTAGCGCCTACGGCATGGGGGTTCAAGTCCCTTCACCTGCACCAATATATAAGCGGGAGTGGCTCAGTGGTAGAGCGTCACCTTGCCAAGGTGAACGTCGCGAGTTCGAATCTCGTCTTCCGCTCCATATATAAGCGGGTGTAACTCAATGGTAGAGTGTCAGCCTTCCAAGCTGATTACGAGGGTTCGATTCCCTTCACCCGCTCCATATGCGTCTTTAGCTCAGCTGGATAGAGCAACGCCCTTCTAAGGCGTGGGCCGGGGGTTCGAATCCCTTAAGACGCACCACGAAAGAATCTTCTTTATTACAAGAAGATTCTTTTTTATATTATTATATAAAAAAAGACAAAAATAAGGTATGGTTTATTTTTAATATTTATAAAAACTGTGGATAAATAAGATATTATCCACAGTTTTTTGCAAATATCCACAGATATATGTGGATAAATATAATAATTTTAATATATGTAGTATATTAAAAAAGATATATTATCAATATATAGTGGTGTGCATAATGTTAATAACTTATATACAGATATAAAAGCTTATATTATAAGGGATTACGAGGATATAATACATAGTGTGTATAAGTTATTAACAACTTATGTTGATATTTGAATTAAATTGTTAATATGAATATTTAAAATAATAAGAGATGGAAGATGATAATATGGATATAGAAAAAAATATTAGAGTTGTAAAATTTATAAATAGACCTAATAGATTTCAAGCATATGTGAAATTAGATAACGAAACAATTATGGTTCATGTCCCTAACACAGGAAGATGTAAAGAAATATTAGTTCCTGGATGCACAGTAATTTTAAGAGAGGAAAATGGAGTTAATAGAAAAACTAAATACGATTTGAT
This sequence comes from Clostridium arbusti SL206, assembly GCF_000246895.1. GTDB lineage: Bacteria > Bacillota > Clostridia > Clostridiales > Clostridiaceae > Clostridium_I > Clostridium_I arbusti. Next base: position 1,079 of record NZ_BAEV01000156.1, read on the forward strand.
TGCTGGATACAAAGGAAATAAGCTTATAAATATAGATTCACAAATACCCAATAAGATAGTAGAAGAAGCCCTGTTAAGTAAAAAAATTGAAAAATTAAAAATTTTTAATATTGTAGAAAGAGAAAAGACTTACGGTAATAGTAGATTTGATTTTAGACTTACAGATGATTATAACAATATATATTATCTTGAAGTAAAAGGAGTCACTTATGAGGAGGATGGAAAAGCTAAATTTCCAGATGCACCTACAGAAAGGGGAAGAAAACACCTTCTTGAACTTGTTGAAGCTAAAAATAAAGGAATAAATGGAGGCGTTATATTTGTGCTTCAAATGGATAATATGAAATCTTTTAGACCATATGACGATATGGATCCTAAATTTGGTGAGGCACTTAGGATGGCAAAAGAAAATGGAGTTGATATTTTTGCATATGAATGCACTGTGGGAGAGAAATTTATAACTATATCAAAGCCGGTAGATGTTATATTATAAAAGTTTATGTTAATAATAAAACAATGTACATTAGCTTATATTTTACTTATAATATTTATATAAATAACTTAGGGGGATAACTACTGATGAAATTTAAATATTGTCCTATATGTGGTGGAAAATTAGTAGAAAAGTTTAGTTATGATGAAGGTGGAGTACCATATTGTCCGAAAGATGATATCATGTATTTTGATACTCCTAAACCGTGTGCAATAGTGGCTGTTGTAAAAGATGATAAAATATTATTATTAAAACAAAGTTACATATTTAAACACTCAAAAGTGTTGGTATCAGGGTATGTTACAAATGGGGAAACTGTGGAAGACACAGTTTTAAGAGAGGTTAAAGAAGAAACGGGAATAGTTGTTAATAACCCCGAATATCTTGGGAGCTACTATTTAGCCTCTAGAGAAATAATAATGTTAACCTTTATGGTTAAATACGAAAGTGGAGATATAATAAAATCAGATGAAGTAGAATGGGTTGATTGGAGTAATCTAGAGGATGCACTTTGTGAAATGTGTGAGGATGAAATAGGAAAAAGTGTAGTTAAAAAAGTACTTAAGAATATAGGCTATAATGACAAAAGGGCATATAGATGTGATGACGGAAGTTGTGAGCTAAAATAGAAAATATTCCAGGTATTTGTTTTGAAGATTGTATTCCTATTAGCAATTTAAAAAAGGTTAAGTTTTTCTGTTTAGAAATACATAACCTTTTTTATTTTATAGTTTATATTAATATACGTACTTACTTTATTTAGAATTAGAATATTAAAGGTTTTATATAGAAATATAGTTATTAAATTATAGTTAATAATTGTTACTTATATATAGTAAAATTATACTTAAAGTGATAATATAGTTTTAGAAATATTTGTATATTAGTTTATAAATTTATGGTTTTTATTTATATATTTTATCATTAGTTGATTATATAAACAAAATAAGATATAGAGGTGAGTATATGAGTAATAATAAGTTTGTCCCAGATATAAAAGGTACTCTTAGAAGTCATATGATAGAATTGCCAGAAATTATAAGAAGTGCAAGCGGTATTAGAATATTTGGTAAAAGATTAAAATCATTTGTATTTACAACGGATGTGGCAATAATAAGAAATACTAATGCAGATGCAGTTATTGCAGTATATCCATTTACGCCACAACCTGTAATCACATCGGCATTAGTTCTATCAGCAGATGTTCCTGTTTTCTGTGGAGTAGGTGGAGGGTTAACAACAGGAAAAAGAGTTATTAACTTAGCTTTAGATGCTGAATTTAAAGGAGCTATGGGAATTGTTTTAAATGGCCCTACCTCTAATGAAGTTATAAGGCAGGTAAGAGAAACTGTAGATATACCTATTGTTGTGAGTGTGCTTTCAGAATATGATGATATTCAAGCTAGAATTGATGCAGGAGCTACAATTCTAAATGTTACAGGAGCCAAAAAAACTGCTTATATAGTAAAAAAAATAAGAGATCAATTCCCTGAATTTCCTATTATAGCTACTGGTGGAGCTACGGAGGAATCAATAACAGAAACTATTGAAGCCGGTGCTAATGCAATAACGTATACCCCACCAACCAGTGCTAAAATTTTTAGTGGAATAATGAATACCTATAGAGATAGATACAAAGAACAAGAAAATAGACAGAAGTGAATAACAGATATAGAGGTGTTATAAATGATAAAAGAAGGGGCAAATTGTAAGCATTGTCCAGAGTTAAAAACAGGACATTGTGATAGCAAAGCTGAAGACTGCATGTGTAAAAAATGTCCTAGAAATTTAGGTCAGTGTTTAACTACGAGATATTGTAGAGAAACAGAATCGGTATTATGTAGTTAAATAGTTTAAAATAACGTACTTTCTGGAGGAATTATAAATGGTAAAAGAATTTCAAGAGAAATTAATTGAGCTAAAGGAATATTTAAAAAAACTAGAGTATTTAAAAAGTGCAATGGCTTTAATACAATGGGATAGTGTTGTTAATATGCCTGCTAAAGCTATTCATTACAGAAGTGAAATATTAGGTTATCTTTCTGGAGAGAGTTATAATATATCTACGTCCAATAAGATTAAAGAATATGTTGATTTTTTCAGTAATAAAAGAGATTTAGATGATATAACTAAGGGAACTATAGAGAAGATATCAAAAGAATATGATAGAAATAAAAAAATACCTAAAAAAGATTATACGGAATATATAATTGCTGGTTCTATTTCAAGTGCTGCTTGGGATGAGGCTAAAAGAAAATCCGATTTTAAAATATTTCAGCCTCACCTTGAGAAGATGGTAAATTATAATCAGAAATTTGCGGATTACTGGGGATTTAAAAAGAATAGATATGATGCTCTTTTAGATATATATGAGCCAGGTATTACTACAGAGAAATTAGATGAGGTATTTGGAAATCTAAGAGATGCTATTGTTGAACTACTAAATAAGATTAAAAAGTCTGGGAATAATCCTGATATTCAATTTTTTAATGGTAATTTTCCAAAAGATAAACAAGAAAAACTTGCCAAAAGAATAATATATAAAATGGGATATGATTATAAAGAGGCAGGTAGGGTGGATGAATCTACTCATCCATTCACTACTAGTTTTGGTAATAAAGATGTAAGGATAACTACGAATTACGATGAAAGTGATTTTAGACCAGCTTTATTTAGTTGTATTCATGAAGCAGGTCATGGAATATATGAGCAAGATATTTCAGATAATCTTCAAGGAACTCTACTTGGAGAGGGTGCTTCTATGGGAATTCATGAATCACAATCAAGATTTTATGAGAATATAATTGGTAGAAACAAAAATTTTTGGAAGTTTTTTTATCCTGATGTAGTAGAGCAGTTTCCTAAATTTAAAGATATATCTTTAGAAGATTTCTATAGAGGTATTAATTATGTGGAGCCTTCATTAATTAGAACTGAAGCAGATGAGTTAACTTATAGTCTACATATAATAATAAGATATGAAATTGAAAAGGCACTTATCAATGGAGATATTTCAGTAGAAGAACTACCTAATGTCTGGAATAAAAAGTATAAGGAGTATTTAGGAATAGAACCTAAAAATGATAGAGAAGGAGTATTGCAAGATATACATTGGTCCGATGGAAGTTTTGGATACTTTCCTAGTTATGCACTAGGGAATCTTTATGGAGCTCAATTTTTAAATAAAATGAAGAGTGATATTTCAAATATATATCAGGAAATAGCTAAAGGTAATTTGAATGTTATACATAAATGGCTAAAAGACAATATACATAAGTATGGATGTATATATACACCCACAGAATTAATTAATAAGGTAACAGGAGAAGAACTTTCATCTAAATATTTTATTCAATATTTGAATGAAAAATTTAAGAAAATATATAATATAAAATAAGTTCCTTAATTATTAATAAAAAAACCAGTATGAAAATTTAATTGATTTTTATACTGGGTTTTTTATTGAAATATTATTATATAAACATAGCATATGTATAGTTTAGAAGATAATAAGAGTGAAAAGTGTAAAAGAGAATTTTTTTCATAATTTGAGGAATAATAAGAAGAAAAGAATATAGGTGGTGTTTATATGCTTAATAGTGAAATGAAAAACGTAATAGCTGAAAATTGTGAGTCTTATGAAACAAAATTTAAAATAGTTACTATGAGTGTAGGAAGACTTAATGAAAGTTGTAGTAATTGCATAAACTTTAGGGGTGAAAAATGTACAAAGGGATTATTTAATGAAATGAAGGATATCATAAGTGTAAATTAATATTAAATATTATCTTAAATATAATTGTATACAATTATGCATTCAATAAATAATAACTAATAGATGCGATTTAAATAAAATATCTATTTTAATTTAATAATTTAGAAGAAATTATAATATA
>NZ_BAEV01000155.1 GCF_000246895.1 Clostridium arbusti SL206
TCATCAACTGACGACTTTTACATCATATCAAAACACTTACTAATTGTCAACTACTTTTTTTCAGAAATCTTAAAAGAATTTTTAATTACTTATTAATTACTGATGTTCTCTCGTAGCGACAAGTAGTATTCTATCATATATACATTAATGTGCATATGCATTATAAACCTCTATTGGCACTTATTCTATTAAATCTTTCGTTTACTTCTTTATTCTTTATCATTCTTATATAGATACACCTGGCGGCGTTTAAAACTATTTTTATAATCATCAATCTTAAAATTAATAATTAAAATATACATTCATGAAGCTCTACAAATGTTATATTTATACTTATTTATTTTCTTGTATAATTCGTTACAAACACTATGTACTATTTATAATTAGATTTACATGTGATAAAATGCAGTCAATACTAATTTGATTTCAAATTGGAAGTAAATCTATATCCATTTTACCAAATAATATTTTTTACCGCTTGCTCTCTCATACGCATATCTGCATGCAAGTATTTTTTATAATCCAGTAGTAGGAATCATATGTCTTATATGTAGTTTCTGTTCATAAGACCAGAGTTTTGCCGCTGACCCACTTCAGATTCCGCCTCACGTTGGACACCCTTGTCTTAAGCTATGCACTTGGCACTAATCAACCCGTGCTTGAGACTTTCACCCATTAGGTGAGCTCATGCTGGGCACACCTAAAAAAAAGAACAGACTAATTTAAAATTAGTCTGTTCTTTGGTGGAGATAAAGAGATTCGAACTCTTGACCCTCTGCGTGCAAGGCAGATGCTCTCCCAACTGAGCTATACCCCCATATGGTGGACCTTCAGGGACTCGAACCCCGGACCAACCGGTTATGAGCCGGTTGCTCTAACCAACTGAGCTAAAGATCCTTAGACCTGGCAACGACTTACTCTTCCACAGAGCTTCCCCTGCAGTACCATCAGCACATTAGAGCTTAACCTTCGTGTTCGGAATGGGAACGGGTGTTTCCTCTAAGTCATAATTACCAGATATACATATAAATGAAATTCTTTCATAAATTTATAATTTATGAAAATACTCAAGAACCTCACTACAGTAATAAATTATAACCAAGTTACTATACTTTGTCAACTACTTTTTTTAATAAAATTTCGGTAACAATCAGATAAATAGAAAAGCTGCTGTAAGATATAATGTAAGTAAGTTCTTACAGCAGTTACTATAGCCCATAGATTTTATTATATTATATTTTATTCACTATTTCTTTAAACTTATTTCCTCTCACCTCAAAATTAGGAAACATATCAAAACTAGCACAGGCTGGAGAAAGTGTAACTATATCACCACTTTCTGCCTCAGATTTGGCCTTATTCACAGCTTCTTCTAATGTATTAACTTTAATTATAGGTATACATATTTTTTTATCTTTCATAAATTTATTAAATACTGCTTCAATTTTATCCTTTGTATTTCCTAAAAGTATTAGTTTCTTAATCATAGTTGATCCCTGTTGTGCTAAAGGTTCAAATGGAATATTCTTGTCATATCCACCCGCAATTAATATTACTTTCTTTTCAAAAGCTCTTAAACTTGCTAACGTCCTAGTAGGACTTGAAGCTATAGAATCATTGTAATACTTGACTCCATCTAACTCTCTTATAAATTCCGATCTATGTTCAACACCTGAAAATGTGGTAGCTACTTTCTTCATACTCTTTATACTTGCATCATTTGTAGTAGCACAAAAAGCAGCTAGAAAATTTTCTACATTATGCATTCCTTTTATTACTATATCTTCTTTATTACAAACAAATTTATCTAGTACATATAGTTTTCCTTCACTGAAATACGCTCCATCTTTTACTTTGTATTTCCTACTAAACTCCATAACCTTTCCATTAGCTTCATCTGCCATATCCGCTGTAATATCATTATCTTTATTCAATATAAGCAGGTCTGTATCCTCTTGAAATTTATACACATTCTTTTTAGCATTTATATATTCTTTCATATCTTTGTGAATATCTAAATGATTTGGGCTTAAATTAGTTATAATGGATACTTGTGGTGACACATCCATAGTCATAAGCTGAAAACTTGATAACTCCAAAACAACTCTATCTCCTGATTTCATTTCTTTTATCCTAGTAAATAGCGGCGTACCTATATTGCCACCTACCCAAGTCTTATATCCTTCTTCTTTAAGAATATTATATATCAAGGTTGTAGTAGTTGTTTTTCCATCACTTCCTGTAACTCCAATAACTTTAGCAGGACAATATCTAACAAACTCTTCCATTTCAGAAGTTATATATGCTCCCTCTTGTTTTGCCTTAACAAGAGCTGGGCTATCTATCCTCATTGATGGGGTCTTAAATATGACTTCATATCCTTTAAGAAAATCTAAATAATCTTCCCCAACTATCAGTGTTACTCCTTTTGTTTCTAATTCAATAGCTATATCACCTATTTCCTTCTTTGTTTTTTTGTCAAATGCTGTAACTCTAGCACCTAATTCTATAAGAAAATCAATTAGTGGTCTGTTACTTATACCAATGCCTACAACTGCTGTTTTCTTATCCTTTATAAATTTTTGAAAATCGCAAAAATCTTTATTCATAATTACCCCCGAAAATATTATTTATCAATTATTATTTGATTCCAATTACTTATATAAATAGCCTCATATCAATTATAAAAATAAATTATTAATATGTATTCTTCTTTCACTAAATAACATCTATCAAGTATAAATATCAACATTTAATATTGTACCATTAGTACATCATTTCTAATTATAACACTTTAAAAATTTTTTTAAACATAACTAATATTTTATTATAATCATGTCATATAATTTATTAATATTAATTTTAACTAGGAATTTTAAATGCCATTTTTATCTTTAATGCTTTCTAGTCCTTTAATATATATATCCTATGCTAAAAAAGCATTCACCTGAAGACTTATATATTTTAAAGCTTATGTTTATTTGGATATTAACTCAAATATATATAACTATAAATTATAAAATTCCATTTCCATTAGGTATAATAGTAAACATTATTTTAATTTCAAATACTAAGACTAATAAATCATCAAAATACGCTGCTCTATTAATAGGAATTATTAGTTTAATACTAAGCAATTGCGTTAGTATAATATACAGTTAGAATAATTATTAATGTGGAAATTGTGAGAATTTATTTAATTTTATAACTTTGTCACTCAGTATTGCAAATTTCGACTTTATTATGTTATACTATGTTTGTGCCGTAAGGAAAACATTAATATAATTCCCCAAGTTTTAATTGAACATATAACATATCCCCATGATTAAACCCTATTTAGTCGGATTTTGTATCCGACTCTTTTTTTATTTAATTGTAATATTATATATAAAATAAATATAGTTAAAAATTTACAATATATAATTTTCAATACCATACCTAATTAATTTCAGTCTAAGATGGAGAAAATAATTTATCTCACAATTCACGTAGTTAAATTTACTCATAGCTAACAATAACAAAATACTATCAAGTATATAATAAAAATAGCTTGATAGTATCAGTTTTTAATTATTAAATCTCATCAACAAAATTTTAATAAAACTTAATTTCTATTAATAAATTTTAGAAGTTTACTTTTTCTTCTATAAATTTTTCTAAATCTTCTATTTTCACTCTTATCTGCTTCATGGTATCTCTATCCCTAACCGTAACTGACTCATCCTCTAAAGTATCAAAATCAATAGTTATACAGTAAGGAGTACCAATTTCATCTTCTCGTCTATATCTCTTACCTATACTTCCCGCTTCATCATAGTCCACATTAAAACTTTTGCTTAATTTACTGTAAACATTCATAGCTTTCTCTGAAAGTTTCTTACTAAGTGGCAGTATAGCTGCTTTAAAAGGAGCTAATGCTGGATGAAAATGAAGAACGGTTCTTATATCTCCACCTTCAAGTTCCTCTTCATCATATGCATCAACTAAAAATGCCAAGGTTACCCTATCAGCACCAAGTGAAGGTTCAATAACATATGGTATATACTTTTCATTAGTAGTCGGGTCTAAATAGTTTAGATCCTCACCAGAATGTTCCATGTGTTTACTTAAATCATAATCAGTTCTATCTGCCACTCCCCATAGCTCTCCCCATCCAAATGGGAATTTATATTCTATATCAGAGGTTGCTTTACTATAAAAAACTAATTCTTCTGCTGAATGATCTCTAATTCTTAAATTATCTTTATTAACTCCTAAATTTAATAAGAAATTAAAGCTATAATCCTTCCAATATTTAAACCATTCTAAATCAGTTCCCGGTTTACAGAAAAACTCAAGTTCCATTTGTTCAAATTCTCTTGTTCTAAAAGTAAAATTACCTGGTGTAATTTCATTTCTAAAAGCTTTACCAATTTGACCTATTCCAAAAGGTACTTTTTTTCTGGAGCTTCTTTGAACATTTTTAAAATTTACAAATATTCCTTGAGCAGTTTCTGGCCTTAAAAATATTTCAGATTTAGCATCCTCCGTAACACCTTGAAAAGTCTTAAACATCAAATTGAATTTTCTTATGTCAGTAAAATTATTTTTACCACATTTAGGACAAACTATATTATTCTTTTGTATATAATCTTTTAATTCTTCATTTGTGAAACCATCGGCACTAACATCATCTATACCTTGCTCCGCCATATGCTCTTCTACAAGCTTATCAGCTCTAAATCTTGATTTACAATCTTTGCAATCCATAAGTGGATCAGAAAAGCCACCAACATGACCTGATGCTACCCAAACTTCACTATTCATAAGTATTGCACAATCAAGTCCTACATTGTATGGACTTTCTTGTATAAACTTTTTCCACCAAGCTTTTTTTACGTTATTTTTAAACTGAACCCCTAAAGGGCCGTAATCCCAAGAATTTGCTAGTCCTCCATATATATCAGAACCCGGGAATACAAAACCTCTATTTTTTGCAAGACCAACTATCTTATCCATTGTTTTTTCAAAAGACATGTATAAAACCTCCTAGATATAATATTAAAATTACTTACTTATAAAATAATTATTTTATATAAATTTATTAGCAAAAAAACTTTTATTAAGATTGGATTATGATTTAATTTTAAAATAAAACATATAAAAGTAATATTTGCAAATAAAAAAAGAACTAATACCCTAAGGGACGAAAATTAAATTCCGCGGTTCCACCCTTATTGGCATTAGCCCTGCTCTATGCTCTTTTTACACTCAAGAGTTCCCTTCAGATTAAAATTCTAGTCATTCTCACCATACATAACTTCTCTAAAAAAAATTTTAAAATTACTTTTCTCTATCATTGTGTAGTTATTATTCTATTTAATTTTATATATAAAATATAGTAGACAATTTTTAAAATTAAAAATCATACAAAAAATAAAAATGGCTCCGCGAAAAGGATTCGAACCTTCAACCTATCGGTTAACAGCCGAGTGCTCCACCGTTGAGCTATCGCGGAATATTTTATTAATTTGTTTTGTAAGTGTTGTTTGCCTCACTTACATATATTATTATAACAAGATATTA
>NZ_BAEV01000154.1 GCF_000246895.1 Clostridium arbusti SL206
AGCAGAGAACCAAAATCTTCTTTTCGATTTTGTGTGAATCGCTTTCACAGAGTGCAAGTAGAGAACCAAAATCTTCTTTTCGATTTTGTGTGAATCGCTTTCACAGAGTACGTGGGAGACTTACGCCAAGTTAGTCAGGTTAAAATGAAGAGTAATTAAGATGGTATTATTAAACAATCATAGGATTATTATTGTAATACAAAAATAGACATGCAGTATTCTAATGAGTAGGAGAAATCTATAGTGTAAGAATTGTATACAATAAAAATAAATAAAGTAGGATGAGATATATAAATTGATTTATATATCTCATCCTACTTTATTATATTAAACTACATATAGTTTTTTATTAAACAAATTCTTGAATGCATCAGCAGAGTTTGAAGCTTCTTTTACTTCTAGCGATGGTGAAACGTCAGATATAGTTTTTATTATTACAGTATCATTATCTATGCAGCAATGAATATCTTTTACTATTGAAATCATACTCTTATCTAGATTTTCAGCAATTCTTAGTAGTAAGCCTAATTGGTTTATAATTTCAATATCATCTTTACCAATTATTAATTTATAATCAGAATAATTTATAGAAAGATTATCGTCCCTATGGCTTGCAGCTATGAAAGCACTTAATACTAATTCTCTATGAGAAAGTCCGTTAATTTGTGAATTAAGTATCATATATAATGAATGCTTATGATGGAAATAGTAGGTTATATTAGATCCAATATCATGAAGCATAGCAGAAGTTCTAATAATATTATGAAGATTAATTGAGTGCTTTATTATTGGTTTAAGAGCTTCATACAAAGAATTCATTAAGTGATATATATGTTCAGCATGTTTAATGTCAATATTATGGTTTATCAGCATTGCATTTATAGAGAAATCAAGTACATTATCTAAAGGCTTATTGTCTTTGCATATATGACTATAAAGCAAACCTTCTCTTATACCATTTCTACTTATAATTATATCTTCAATAGAACAAAGATCTATTAATGTTGAAATTTCAGCAGCAGCACCAAGAAATATATCGGCTCTATCACTAGACAATCCTTTTATTTTTTTTCTCTGAGCATTAGTTTTACCTTTTACAAGATTATAAATTTCAGTTACATCTGTACTCTTCATTTGATAATTATGCATGAAATTTAAAGGATAATTAATAGATTTTCTGTGGATTTTACCTAGAGTTCTTATACTTCCGCCTATACCTATTAAAGTGTATCCTTTAGCTTCTTTTAGCCATTCCAAATTATTGAATTGTTTCAATAAAAAGTCTTTAAGCTTTTCTTCTTGATCTTTTTCAAAAACATCATTGATTTCAAACTGTTTCATGAGATTTATTGCACCAAAAGGCATACTAATACTATTTACAAGGTTTCGATTTTTTACCAGTATAAGTTCTGTGCTTGCTCCGCCAATATCCATAATAAGAGCATTGTCTACATTCATACTATTTATAGTACTAAAATAGTCATAGTAAGCTTCTTCTTTACCGCTTAAAACAGTGATATCAAGGCTAGCATCGTTTTTAATTCTATTTAAAAATTCCCTTTGATTTTTTGCACTTCTTACAGCTTCAGTGGCTACTGCTGTTATTTCTGATACATCAAAAGCATTACATATGTTTTTATAAGTAGCTAATGTTTTTAAGGTCAATTCAATTTTTTCTTCTGATAAAATTTTATTCTTATCAAGTCCAGCTCCAAGTCTTAAGTATTCTTTAAGCTCATTTATTATGCGTATAGAATTATTTGCACCTATTTCTGCTAGCAAAAGGCGTACTGAGTTAGATCCTATATCAATTATACCTATCCTTTTGTTCATAAAGTCACTCCTATATTCATAAATTTATATATTTTTTAATATATACATAACCTTTCTCTGTTATAATATATATTATTTCATAAAATAACTATATTCAATATAAATTTATATATTATTTATTTATAAGCTAATAATAAATATAAAATATTAAAGGTGTTTGTCTGATTAGGAGGTGCTAAATTATGGAGAATATACATAGAGAAGTAGTTGCAGCCTTAGATCTTGGAGCTAATTTTTTTAGAATGGTAATTGCTGAAATTAGCAGTGATGGTAGCACTAATATATTAGAAGATTTAAAAAAGAATACATCTTTGGGAAGAGATACTTTTACTAAAAGAAGAATAGGTGTAGAGGCTATTTATGAAACCTGTTCCATACTTAATGGATTTGTAAAACTCATGAAAGATTATGGAGTGAAATTTTATTGGGCAGTTTCTACTAGTGGTATACGAGAAGCTGAAAATAGAGAGTATGTATTAGAACAAATAAGAATTAGAACGGGAATATTAATTGAAGTAATAAATACATCACAAGAAAGATTTTTAGTGTTTAAAGCCTTAAGGGGTAGAATTGAAAACTCAGATGAAATTTACAAGGAAGGAGCTATGATTCTCAATGTAGGATCAGGTGGAATTGAAGTCTCTATATATAATGAGGGAAATTTAAAATTCACTGAATATATAAAAATAGGCTCTCTTAGAATTAGAGAAATTTTAGGGGCTCTTGAAAAGAAAACTTTGAATTTTTCAGAACTTATGACTGAGTTTGTAGAAAGTAAAATATATACTCTAAGAAGTTATTTAAAAAGTTATAATATTAAAAATTTTATAGGACTAGGAGGAAGTCTTAGATTTTTACTGAAAGTATATGCTAGTGAAGAAAAAAGATATATTTCAAAAGAATCACTTTTAGAATTTTCAACTAGAATAAAAAATATGACTACAGAAAAAATATGTGAGAATTTTGATTTAAATATAAATGAAGCTAAACTTATACTTCCTTCAACTATAATAGTAGAGACATTTTTAAATATGACTTTAGCAGAAGGGATACAAGTTCCAAAAGTTTCACTGAGGCATGGAATGTTAATGGATATGATGAGTAAAAAACTTAATCCTAGTAAGAAAAGAGTATTTGATCATGATATTATAAGTTCTGTTTGGCATATAGGAGAAAAATATGGTATAGATAAAGAACATTCTGAAAGGGTAAAGGAAATAGCTCTTGATATATATGATAAAATTAAGAAATTTCATAGACTAGGGGATCGGGAAAGATTATTTTTAGAAGTGGCATCTATACTTCATGATGTGGGCAAGTATGTTAATTTAAACGAAGATGGCTTTTATTGTTATAATATAATCTATTATGAAGAGATATTAGGATTTTCTGATAAAAATTTAAACATAGTTGCTAATGTGGTAAGATATCATGGAGAGGATATTCCTTCTCTTTCTCACGAAAGCTATAAAAATTTAAGCTTTACAGATAAGATAATTGTATCTAAACTAGCATCTATTTTAAAGCTGGCAGAGGCCCTAAATATATCAAACAAAAATAAAATCAATGATAATAATATAAATATAAGTACAGATGATAGAAATGTATATTTTAATCTAGATACATATAAAGATTGTGCTCTTGAAATATGGAGTTTTAAAAATAATGTGGAGTTTTTTGAAGAAGTTATGGGAATAAGACCAATAATAAAAATAAAAAATTAGAAATTTTGAAATTAAAGGAAGGATGTACTATGAATAGTAAGCATGAACATTTTATTAATAGAGAGCTTAGTTGGCTTGAATTTAATAAGAGAGTACTTGAAGAGGCTGGAGATAATACAAATCCACTACTTGAAAGACTTAAATTCTTATCAATTGTAAATTCAAATTTAGATGAATTTTTTATGATAAGAGTAGCATCATTAATAGAACAGGTTCAAGCTAATTTTGATAAAGTGGATTTAGCCGGACTCAGTGCTAGTGATCAGGTTAAAAAGATAACTGAGAAAGTTCATGGAACAGTACATGAACAATATGATATATATAATAAATTAAAAGAAGAATTAAAGTCTAACAATATTCTAATATTAAAGCCTAAAGATATAAGCCATTCTCAAAAAGAATTTATAAGTTTATACTTCCATAAAAGAATATATCCAGTACTTACACCTATGGTAGTGGATAGTAGCAGACCTTTTCCACTTATATTAAATAAGAGTTTAAATATAGCTCTGTTCATTGACGGAAAAGATGAAGAAGATAATATTTTTGCTACAGTACAGGTTCCATCTGTACTTGGAAGAATAGTTCAGTTACCTAGTTCTCATAATAAGAAATGCTTCATTCTTCTTGAAGATATAATAAAAATTCATATAAATGATATTTTTATAGGGCATAATATAAAAGCTATGAGTTGTTATAGAATTACAAGAAATGCAGATCTTAGTATTGATGAAGAAGGAGCAGAGGACTTACTTGAAGCTATAGAACAGTCTGTTAAGGATAGAAAATGGGGAGAAGCAATTAGAATAGAAATAGAAGATGATATGGATCAGGGACTTATTAAAATACTAAATGAAGAATTGGAAGCTTCTTTTGGAGAGATATACAATATAAAAGGGCCCATAGACCTTACATTTTTATTTAAACTTGGGTCTATTGAAGGCTTTGAAGAACTAAAGTATCCAGTTTTTACTTCTGTGCCAGTGCCTGAATTTATTGTAAGAGATAACATATTTGATGCTATAGCTAAAAATGATATTTTAGTGCATCATCCCTATCAAACCTTTCAATGTGTTGTAGATTTGGTTAAACTAGCGGCTAGGGATCCAAGAGTATTAGCCATAAAGCAAACTCTTTATAGAGTAAGTGGTAATTCACCTATAGTAAAGTCATTAATGGAAGCAGCGGAGAATGGTAAACAAGTTACAGTACTTGTTGAGTTAAAGGCTAGATTTGATGAGGAAAATAATATAATATGGGCGAGAAAACTTGAAAAGGCAGGTTGTCATGTCATATATGGTCTTTTAGGACTTAAAACTCATGGTAAAATTCTTTTAATAGTTAGAAATGAAGATGATGGAATTAAAAGATATGTTCATATGGGAACCGGTAACTATAATGATGTAACTGCAAACTTCTATACAGATATAGGTTTATTTACAGCAAACCCACATATAGGAGAAGATGCCTCTTCTCTATTTAATATGCTTTCTGGATATTCAATGATAGATGAAATGAATAAGTTATATATAGCACCTTCGGGACTTAGAAAAAAATTTATTTCACTTATAAAGAGAGAAGAAGAAAATGCTAAGAATGGTAAAAAAGCACATATTATTGCCAAAATTAATTCCTTGGTAGATAAACAGCTAACAGAAGCTTTGTATGATGCCTCAAAAGCTGGAGTTAAAATTCAACTAATTGTAAGGGGAATATGCTGCCTTAGACCAGGCATTGAAGAGGTAAGTGAAAATATTACTGTAATAAGTATAGTTGGTAGATTTCTTGAACACAGTAGAATTTTTTATTTTTACAATGATTCAAATGAAGAGATATATTTATCCAGTGCTGATTGGATGAATAGGAATCTGGATAGAAGAGTAGAGATATTATTTCCCATAGAAGAAGAGGAAAATAGACATAGGATAAAACAGTTTTTAAATGTATATTTATCTGACAATACAAAGGCACGAATTTTAAATAGTGATGGAACTTATTCTAGAGTTACTTCTAAGGAAGGTGAAGAGAAGATAAATAGTCAAGAATATTTCTCTAAAAAGGCTATAAGACAAGCTAAAAAAGCAAAAAAACAAGAAAAACAGCAAAAATTCACCCCCATAACTTCTCTTAAGAAATAAACTTTAAGATA
>NZ_BAEV01000153.1 GCF_000246895.1 Clostridium arbusti SL206
ACACGTAGTATGATTTGGTATCTAAATACTGATATATGTATAAAATAAAAGTAAGAATTAAGTTTACATATATAGATTTACATAACATTATTACTTTATCCTATTCATAGTAAATCAATAAAAACAAATATAAGGCATATGAAAATAAATAATAAGTCAAAGATACGACGTATATTTTGAATCATACAATTTAATAATAAAAATTCATGTAACCACATTAATAATTTAGAAAAGAGGTAGAATGTATGAAAGGTAAAATTGTTAGAAAAAATTATACAACAAAGGCGGACATACATTTTGGAAATTTAGGGGAATATGCTTTTACTTACAATGGAATAGATTATCATGTAGGTGATATTGTTTTTATTATAGATAGTTTTTTTATAAAAAGAACAACTTTAGTTGTGAAGGTTGAACAAGGTTATTATGTATATGGGTATCCTGGAACTTTAAATGGATTTATTCACAAATGTGATATTCTTAAGCTTCGTATAATTAAAAAATACACCGAATTAGAGAATAATAATTATATTGATGGGTTTACTATAAAAATTGACAATAGTGATGTGGAAAATTTATTAAAAAACACTAGTGCACAAATTAAAGAAATGCTTACAGTAAAAGATAAACTTAGCTTAGTAGAATTATCTATAAATTCATTATTATCAAATTTTAATAATTTAAGTACATCTGAAAAAATCAAGTTACATGAACTAGGAAAGAAATACAGTATTCTATATGAGATACTGAAAGATCAAGAAGATATGAAAATAGTTAACAAATTTAAAAGAGAAGCACAAAGTAAATAATTTACTTTTTCTTATTGATTTTATTTTACAATCAGTATATTATCTTATAAATAAAGTTAAAGAGAAATAAAATCACACAAAATAAACACAATTATTTTATATTCACACCACATTTCAATGCTATTATTTAAATATAGTAATACTAGATATTACTTTTGAAGCTCTATTTATTGTAAGATAAGCCTTATGTTCCCCCAAAAAACATAAGGCTTATCTATTTTTTGTAAAACACCCATACCTCCTAGCTGTTTCTTCCATACTGTTGTATTTATTTTATTCAAAAATGTGATATATTTTTATATCTTAACGAACTACCTATAATTTTTGTATAAATCATTATATCAATAATAAAAATTTTTATATAATATATAATAACGAAGTTTAAAAATTCAAATAATTCGAGGTTATAGTAAAAATGAAAACACCATTAGGATATCAAATTACAGAATATGATTGTGTTCCAACAACTTTTATAAATGCTTTAAAGTATCTATTTGAAAGAGATGAAATCTTCCCGGAAGTTATAAAAAATATTTATATGTATAGTTTAGATACCTATAATAGAAACGGAAAATTAGGTGGAAATGGCACATCATATTTTGCAGTAAAATTAATAAGTAATTGGCTAAATGAATTCTCTAAATCACATAATTTAAAGATTCAATGTGAAACATTAGAAAGTGAGGAAATAAATTTAAAATCTGATAGCAAAATTTATGAGTGCTTAAACAACAATGGAGTTGCTGCTATAAAAGTTTATTTTGATAATCCAAATATATATCATTATGTCCTACTCACGTCTATTGATGATGATTATGTATATGTATTTGATCCATATTATAGAAAAAGAAATTTTAAAGATAGGGAAATAGAGATTATAGTAGACAAATCAAAAATTTATAATAGAAGAATAAGTAAAAGTAGATTTACAGAAGAAGAAAAAATTTTTTATGCTATGAGTTTTGTGGAAGATCGAGAATGTACTTTGCTATATAAATTATAGCTGAAAAATAAAAAAATACAATCTCCATATTATTCCATGAATATTAGAGATTGTATTTTAAAATATAAGATGTTTATAGGTATAATTTACTGTTCATAGGCTTTTCAACAGACTCAACCGTCTTAAACCCCTTACTGAGCTGCCATTCTAGCTTTATTTTTAAGTCTAAGTTTGTCTGCAATCATTGCTATGAATTCAGAATTACGAAATATTGCAAGATAAACAATTATATATGTAAAGCCAGTTTTCTTGGTACTTTCAAGTCCTATTTTCTTAATATTTATTGGTATTCAGTTTTTTATTAAATACACATTAAAAATGTAATTTATTGATATTTTTATTCTAACACTATCATGAATAAGAAGTAAAGACTTTTTAAGATTTTTTTACTTTTTACAATATTTAATTTAGATATTTTTTATATACACATCTTAAATACTCTAAAAAATAAAGATAGTATCAGGAAGAAAAAAATAGTGCCATATTTGACACTATGATTTTTCAACTAATATATTTTATTTTAAATCATTAATTTCTGATTGGATTTCACTTACTTTATTTCTAGCTGCATCAACTTTAGATGTATCAGATTGATATGTCCATTGTCCATCCATAAACACTCTCACTTTTGTATTTTGTGCATTATTTAACTCTTGTTGTGCATGTATTTCTTGATTATGTAAGTCTAATAATAAAGCTTGTTTAGATTTTTCCGCCTGCTGACGTTCTTGCTCCTGCTGTGCTTGTTGCTGTCTTTGTTGAGATTCTTGCTTTGCCTTCTGTTCTTGTTCTCTTTTATTTGCTTCATCAACTTGGTCTTGAATCCATTGTTTTTTAGCATCTTCAATTTGTTGATTTTTCTGTTCTTGTTCTTTCTTTAAATTTTCTGCTTGAATTTCTCCTGACACAAAATTCTTTTTAGGTTGCTGTTGTTGTGTAGTTGGCTGTGTTTGTTGCTGACTATTAGTAGATGATGTTTGAGTTTTATTTTGATTATCACTTGCTTTAGTAGTGTTAGTAGTAGCTGTATTATTCGGTTGAGGTTGTACACTATTATTTTGAGATGATGTAGCATTTGTGGTATTTGTATCATCCGTAGCATTATTTGTGGTATTGGTATCAACATTATTACTTGTAGAATTATTTACCGCATTATTAGTATTTAATTTGGGTGTAACAAGATTATTTTTTTTAGTAATATCTTGATTTCCACTATAATATTTTGTTGAAATAAAATAACTACCCAATCCTAATATTGCTAATAAAACTATAAATCCATGAATTAATACTTTTTTATTATTCCAATTAAATATTTTCTTTAAGAGATTCATATTAACACTTCCTTCACATATTAAATAAAAAATTCATATTTACATTATAATCCTTAATATGTACAAGTATCAATTACTTCTTCATTATTCCTGATAAAAAGTCAAAAAATGGGGTATCACATTTCTGGCAACACCCTTTAACTATCAAGTATAAATAATTCTTCTACTGTAGTGTTTAATAATTTAGCAAGTTTCATGGCCAATTCAAGTGTAGGATTATATTTCTCATTTTCAATTGCATTAATAGTTTGTCTAGTAACTCCCAAAGTATTTGCTAAATCCTCTTGTCTATATCCTAATTGTTTTCTTAGTTTTTTTATGTTATTTTTCATCTTTATCCCTCTTTTACTTTGGAAAAAAATGAGCAAGTATGCCCACAATTAATACAACTAATATAACTCCTATAAAATATCGAATGATAGATTTACGTCCATCCATATCATCCATTTTCCATCTTAAAATTTGAGTAGTACAGTAATAAATTGCAATTTCTATGTTTAAGATATAAAAAGGAAGTGTCAAAGTATGTGTATGAATGAAATTATAAATAGACCATACAAGTAAAGCTATATTAGTAAAAGTGCCACTCCATTTTATCGCTTTTAAATTAATGCTCATTTCCATTTCGTCCATTTTTTTCATCAAATCATCTCCTAAAATGTAAAATATTTTTTACATTTTTATTTTAACAATAATTCAAATAAAATGTCAATAGTTTTTTACATTTCATCATTTAAATTCTTGTAAGACGTAATAAGTAAAAAGTCGAAAAAAATAGGCAATCTAAGGTTTCCCTTAAACTGCCTATTTCCAATTAAATTTAATTATTGCTCCTACAATAATAACAATAACTGCTCCGAGTCCCGTTCTCCACAGCCATTTTATATTATCTTTAATTTCTGTTATATCTTTGGCATTTTGTTTACTTTCCGTATATGCTTGTTCTGCTTTATCCTTTAGACTTGTAAAATCATCTAATTTTGTTTCGATACGGACTAATCGTTCGCTAATCTCCTGTATCACATCATTGTTTTCCATATAGCCACCTCCTAAAAAAGTATAAAAAAATAACACCTAATTAGTTGGTGCTGCTGGTGTTGGATTTAATTTATTATTAATATAAGTTTCTATAGCAGTAACATGTGCTAATAAATCTTCATCCATTACTACAAAACTTTCCTTAACATTATTCTTTGTTATATTTCCCTCTGTATCTATTACTGCATAAGCGTAGGTTAATATTTTTCCTACATCCTGTGTTATTACTGCATAACCTGTTTCTTTATTCATTATCATTACCTCCCTAAAAATTTAATAAATTATCAGCTAAATTTATATCTTTCAATAAAATATCTGCTAAATCTGAACTACTATGTTTATCCAATAATTTTGTTATATCATCATTGGTAGTTTTCTTTAATAAATTCTGTTTTACGCTGTCAGCATGATCAAATCTTATATATTCAAATCCACGTCTTTTAGCTACAATCTCGCATGAAAATTCTATATCTTTATCTGTTGTAATAATAAAATACCCTTCATATTTTTCTATCTTATAATTACTCTTAAATCTATAACAGCCTTTAACCCCCTATATTTGATCATGATTGTAACGCTCCAACATGGTGAAAATGTAGCTTTTAAAAAAATAGTCTAAGCATAATATTTTTGTATTGTGTAATAAAAAATATCGCAAATCTATTCTTATTTATGAATAGTGCGATATTCTAATTTAGTATTAAATTTAATATTCAATAGAATCATTAATTTAGTTAAATTTACTATTCTGCATCCTCATATTTTTCAACAAGTTCACGTGCCTTACTAGCTTGAATTATTTGAGTTTCAGATTCAATTTAATATATTTCATAACTACCTGTATATAAATTCAAACAACAGAAGCATTTTGGAAGCCAAACAAAGACTTTATAAAAATTTTTTCCGGTATTTATTTGGCTTTGTTGCATATCTTTAACAGCTTTTGTTATCATTTTATCATCTGCATAAATATCTGAAAAAATAAACAAGCAGTTTCGCTTAAAATACCTATATCCTTTTCTATTCAATTTTTTTAATTTTTTATTAAAAGCTGATAATATTAAATCAAATGAATCTGTGCCAACTTTTCCAGACAAAATACCTCCTTCTAGCTTACATCCACATTTTTTTATTTTTTCCAATGCTCTAGTTACATTACGAACCTTATTATAAGAAATCCTACTATATAAATTTTCTGCATTCATTTGATCTTTATCCCTTGCATTGGTAACTTCTATTCCATATTCTCCATTTTTCGTTTCTAAATCTGGCTTATCTGTTATTTCTAAATTTAGAAATTCTTTAGGATAAAGTTCTTCAAGCACAACCTTTGCATAACATTCATAATAATCTTTGTTTGTATGGTCCGGTAGTGGTTCATTCTTATTAATCATATTTATTACTCTCCCAATGTTTTTATATTAATAATTATTATAATATATTTACCAACATCACACTATTCAACTTTGAAAGTACAATTTTGTCTATCTATTAGTTCGTTAAATAATCAAAGTTTGAACAAACTATTTTACAAATAATCTTACTTCATGAGGTTATCAACTTTTTCCTCAACTCTTAAGAATTAATATCCATCATACTTTTATAATTATAACTATTCTATACCTAATAAAATCTATATTTTAATAGCTATTTTTATACCATTTAATATGATAATTTACTTTTTCTAATTGATTTCATTTTATATATAGTGTATTATTTACCTAT
>NZ_BAEV01000152.1 GCF_000246895.1 Clostridium arbusti SL206
ACACGTAGTATAATGATTTATAAATTTATTACTGGACTTCTAAAAATATATTAGCTATAATATACCTTTATATATAACACAACATAACATAAATTCATAAAATAAATTTTAAAAATATTATTTCAATATGAAAATTGCAAATAGTTGCTATTAAAGTTTTTACCTTAAACAAGTAACCATGCACTTTTTACCTGCATATAAAATAACTTATCTATTTAATAAAATAATAGTCAAAAAAATAGTATCCGAATTATTTTTACAATTTTTTCCACCAATTTTATGTTATGTTATGCTATAATATAAACTAATGCTAAATCTAAAGCATAAAAAAACAGGTTTATAACCCGTCTAAGGAGGAAAGCATATTGAATAAAAAAGCGGTGTCTATCGTTATGATGTTAGTTTTAACTTTCACCATAAGCAGTAATGTATTTGCTGCACCAACCACTGATGAATCAGCTGAACTAAAGCAAACTCAAGCTAATAAGAAACAATTACAGGGAAAAGTAGATGATTTAAATAAACAAATTGATGACATACTAAAAAAGGTTGATAATAATAAAAAGGATATGAATAAAATCGACCAAAACATAAAAAATACACAAGCTAAATTAGAAGCAGTAGAAAAACATTCTAAAGAACAGGAAGATTTGTTTAAGAAAAGATTAAGAGCTATATATGTAAGTGGGGGTGGAACTAGCTATTTGGAGGTACTTTTAGGATCAAGTAGTTTAAGCGATTTTCTATCATCAATGGATTCAATTTCCATAGTGATGAAGTATGATAATAATATCGCGGCACAATTACAAGAGCAACAAAATAATATTGCAAAGAAAAAGGAAGATTTGAATAGTGAAAATGCTAAGTTAGTAGCTTTAAAAGCAAGTAATGAATCTACTCTATCAAATCTAAGCAATGATATAGGTCAACAAAAACAACTACTTGCTAAAGAAAATGAAAAGGAAAATAATTTAATCGCAGAGCAAAAAGCAAGAGAAGCTGCTGAGAAAGCAAGGGAATTAGCCGCTGCACAAGCTGCACAAGCTGCACAAGCTGCACAAGCTGCGCAAGCTGCACAAGCTGCGCAAGCTGCACAAGCTACACAAGCTACAGAGAAGACACAGAAATTAGCTGCTGCTCAAGTTGCAAATGCATCTAGACAAGTGGCTGTTAATAAACCAGCGTCTTCCAATAATTCTGCTAGTACAAGTTCCCCTGTTGCGATAAACCGTGGTGGAAATATAGGAACTCCAACTAATGCTTCAAGTTCAATGACTATGCAAGCAACTGCCTATACGGATAATGGTTTTACAGCAAGCGGAGACAGAACAAAACGAGATCCAAATGGTTACAGTACTATAGCTGTAGATCCTAGAGTTATACCACTTGGTTCTAAAGTTTATGTAGAAGGTTATGGATATGCTATTGCTAGTGATACTGGCGGTGCTATTAAAGGAAATATAATAGACTTATTTGTACCTACAGATGCCGAAGCACAAGGCTGGGGAAGAAGAACTGTAACAGTTCATGTTGTTGGAAATTAAGATATCTTCCCATTACTTCAATTGAAGAAAGTAAATGTAATTCAAGAAAATATACTATTTTAAGTAAGAAAACACCCCACTAAGTAGAAACAGCAAAATGACTGTTATAAACTTCTGCTTAATGGGGTGATTTTTATTTTACAAATTTTATTAGAAGTATAGTGTTAATAATTTTAGTTTATTGTCTCATTCTGCATTTTTAAGAGATTCTATCATATCTATCTTATCAAATCTTCTATACATAGCTAAATTAACTATAAGTGAAAATAAGATCGTAAATGCAACTGAATATAGAAAATAAATAGGATTAATTGTCTTTACAAACATCATTACATTTGTTTCTGCAGTACTTATTATGAGTCTATTAATAAGTATACCGTAAACTATTCCTGTAAAACTTCCTATAACCGTTAATATAATATTTTCTCTGTATATGTAGAATGCCAATTCATTATTATAAAAACCCAGAAGCTTTATAGTTGCAAGCTCCCTCTTTCGTTCATTAATATTTATATTTGTAAGATTGTATATTACCACAAAGGCTAAAATACCTGCTGAAACTATTAATACTAATACTACTGAATTTATACTTTTTATGCTTTTATTAAAATTAACTTGAATATTCTTTTTAAAACTTACAGCCCCTATTCCTTTTATAGCTGTTAATGTCTTAGCTGTACTATTCTCAGCAGTATCGGAAATGCTGTTTAAATTTCCATAAAATCCATTGAATTCTAATCTTTTACCAGTAATCTGCTCATAGTAACTAGGACTCATATATATATAATGCTGAACATATTGCTCAGTTATAGCTGCTATTTTGGCATTTACCACTCTGTTATCTATAGTAATTGCAATGTTATCTCCTACTTTTTTATTCATAAGCTTTGAGACTTTCTCAGTAATTATTACTCCGTTATCTCTAAGACTTAACTCTTTCCCATCCATTGTAAGATTTATATATTTATTAATATTATTCTTATTTTCTGGTACTACTACATAAACATCTTCATTTCCAGATTTTTCTTTACTGACAGAAGCATTTTTTGAATAGGTAAATAATATAGATTTAACATTATTATCTTTCATTACATTAATGTTTATATTATTTTTTTCATTTGTATCTATATCTTTAGTAAGGGTTGTTTGAATATCATATCTATAAATCTTTTTAAATTGATTATCTGCAGCCCCTACTATACCTTCCTTAAGGCCAAATCCGGTTATCATTAATCCCGTACACGCAGCAATTCCTATTACTGTCATAAAAAATCTCTGCTTATATCTAAATATATTTCTTGCAGTAACTTTTCTTGTAAAACTAAGTCTTTTCCATAAAAATGTTATTCTTTCCAGTAATATAACTTTTCCTGCCTTAGGTGGCTTTGGCCTCATCAATGAGGCTGGAACCTCTCTTAGCTCACCTAAAGTCGATGCTATAGCTGCTAAAGTTGTAAATAGTATAGATATTAGAGAAGCTTCTATTGCAAGTACTGTATTAAAAGGTGTTATAGCATCAGGAATAGTATAGAGTGAAGAATAGGCATTCATTATAAGCGGTGGAAATAACCTAAATCCAAAAGATGCACCTATTATACTGCCTATTACACTGGCTAAAAGTGAATATATAAGGTAATGTGACACTATAGATATTCTTGAATATCCTAATGCTTTAAAGGTACCAATTTCCATTCTGTTTTCTTGAACCATTCTAGTCATAGTTGTAAGACTAACTAGAGCAGCTACCAAGAAGAATACTAACGGGAATGCCTTTCCTATATTATCGATTCTGTCACTATCCTGTCTATAGCTTTCATATCCCACATTAAATGATCTACTTAATACATACCATTCCGGCTTTTTAATATCTTTAATTTTATCTCTATTAGTTTGAATTTCAGATTCTCCACTACTAAGCTGAGCGTTTGTTTTTAGCTTTTCAGTTTTTAATTTTTCACTGTTTACATCAATTTCCTTTTGTGCCTGTATAAGTTGTGCTTTTCCATCATTGAGCTTTTTAATACCTTCTTCTTTACCTTTATTGAGTTCAACTTGTGAGTCTGCTATCTTTTTCTTATTTGCTTCAAGTTCTATTATTGCAGTTTTAAGTTTTCCCTCTCCATCTTGTAATAATTTTTGTTTATATTCTATTTGCTGCCTTCCTGAGCTTATATCTGCTGCAGATTTATCGAAATTAGTCTTTAGCCCTGTTACATCAAAATATGAACTAATCTGATTTAATGCTCCATGACTTTTAAGCGCAGCATACATACTATCAAAATCTTTACCTCTAACATCATCTTCATAAATTTTATTCATAGAATTATATTGAGCTATATATATTGGATTAACAGGCACTGAATCCATATGCTGTTTCGCCTCTGCCACCTTTACTTTTAATCCCTTTGATATATTGGTAGCTGCCTGCTTTTTCCCATCATTCAATTTATTTTCAGCATCATTAAGCTTATTCTCAGCCTGAGAAATCTGAATCTTTCCACTTTCTATTTGATCTGAATTAGAATTTATTTCATTTTCTCCATCTTTAATTTTATTTTTTCCATCTGATATTTGTTTTTCACCATCTGCTATTTTTTTATTGAAAGCAATTTGATTTTTTTGCAGCTCATCTTTTCCATGATCTAATTTATTTTTTGCATCTTCAATTTGCTTGTGTGCCTCATTAAATTTGCTTTCTGCTTCCCTTCTAGAACTTCCAAGTTTAACTTCTGCATCATTTATCTTATCATTAGCAGTTTTTAGAACCTGTGCATATCTTATCTCATTTCTCTTAATCCCTATATCTTTTAGTTCCTTTTCTATGCTTTCTGTAACATTTTTATAGTCCTCATTATTTAAAAGACTATTTTTAGATTCGTTACTGTTAGATCTTACATACATCTCTGTATAGACATCACTTTTAAATACTTCTGGTAATATGTATACAAATCCACTTACGTCTCCATCTCCTACAGAACTTAATTGTCTCTGAGCTGATAAATATAGAGGTGATTCCGCTGCTCCAACGATTTTAAACTCATTATTTTTTAGATTATCTTTTATATCACTTTCATTTCCAGATTTAAGGATTATTGTATCACCTATATTTAATTTGTTATTCTTAAGAAATTTTTCTTCAACTACTGCTTCTTTGTCATTTTTAGCTGTTCTTCCCTTCAGAATTTTTATTTTGTTTATTCCATTTTTAATAGGAAGAGAATTAATGTTTAAGACTAAAGAACGTTTATTCGTTTCAATTACTGCATCCAAGGAATAAGAACCTTGAGCCTCTGTTACACCCTTTAATTTTTCTACTTGTGATATGTCATCTTTAGTAAGTCCTAGTGTAGATATTACTTTAAAATCCATAAAATTACTTTTATTAAAATAATAATCTCCAGATATTTTCATATCAGGACTAGTAGCCCTTACTCCTGCATAAAAAGAAACTCCTATTGCTATGATTATAACTATTGATAAAAATCTTGAAAGTGTCTTATTAATATCTCTAAATAAATTTTTAAAAAATGTTTTCTTCATAATTACCACTCTATACTTTCTATATCCACTGGGTTTAAATTTTTCTCTACACTTTCAACCTTGCCACTTTTTACAGTTATTATCTTATCTGCAATTGGGGCTATAGCTGAGTTATGCGTTATAACTATAATGGTCATATCATATTTTTGTGAAGTATCTGCCAATAGTTTAAATATAGATTTACCAGTATTGTAATCTAGCGCTCCAGTGGGTTCATCACAAAGTAATAATTTAGGATTTTTAGCTAGAGCTCTTGCTATAGAAACCCTTTGCTGTTCTCCTCCTGAAAGCTGAGAAGGAAAGTTACGCAATCTATTTCCAAGTCCTACATTTTCAAGTATCTTTTCTGGATTCATTGGATCCTTGCATATTTCCACCGCCAGCTCCACGTTCTCAACAGCATTCAAATTTTGTACTAAATTATAAAACTGAAATACAAAACCTATATCTTCTCTTCTATATTTTGTAAGCATTTTTTTATTATATTTACTAATTTCATTTCCATCCACATAAATACTTCCTGATGTAGTTTGATCCATACCACCTAAAAGATTAAGTATAGTTGACTTACCTGCACCACTGGCACCAAGCACAATAACAAACTCACCTTTGTCTATGGAAAATGACACATCATCTACTGCTTTAATTACAACTTCACCCACAGTATAACTTTTCTTAACATTTTTTAGTTCTATAAAATTATTCATAAAGTCTACTACCTCCATATTTAAATTTCCTCAAGGCTTCCTTTATTATACTGTTTCTAACTTCATCTTTTAAATATTTAATTAGAAAATTGACCTTCTCTTTTATAGTTTAGTTTAAATTCATAGCATTATCAATGAGTGCTAGTTAATAATAACAATTTAACTTTATAAAAAAGCACTAATTA
>NZ_BAEV01000151.1 GCF_000246895.1 Clostridium arbusti SL206
GTGTGAATCGCTTTCACAGAGTGCAAGCAGAGAACCAAAATATTCTTTTTGATTTTGTGTGAATCGCTTTCACAGAGTGCGTGGGAGACTTACACCAAGTTAGTCAGGTTAAAATAGTATAATTAGATCATGTAGGACTATTTATTATGAAATAAATAAAAATATACTGGACGGTTTTGTTCAGTATATTTTTTGCATTGGAAGAAAAATAAATATAAAAAGATCTCTGAAAGAAGTATTACATATGTCAAACAGTAGTAATTAGCATTAAGTTTTACCATTGAATAAGATAATAAAGTGTAGTAGAATTTTTATTATCTTATTCTAAGGTAAATAGAGTAAAGGAGGAATAATGAAAACAGAAAAGTTAAGTAAAATTAAGAAAATTTTATCTTATAATAAATTAGGTAGAATATTTGGTATACTCATAGAAAAGTTGAAAAATACTTATAATGACAATAATTTAGAAAATATTTATGATGAGCTGGAATATGCTGAATTAGTAAATAAACTTATAATAGAGGGAGCAGCAGATTATATTTATCAGATGGATTTTAAGAGGGATCATTGTACTTTTTCACCACGTGCTGTGGACGTGCTTCCAATAGATAGTGCCTCTTTTGAAAATGCGATGGAAACTTGTTTAAGTTTTATTGTTCCTGAAGATAGAAGTATATTTATGGATACTATGTCTGATTTTCTGGCGGGAAAAAGTGAATATCATACTGCGGAGTACAGAGTTATGACGCGAACTGGTGATATCATGTGGGTGTCTTGTCGTGGCAAGGGTATTCACGATAAGGAAGGAAATCCTATTATGATTGCAGGTAGTCTTCTAGACATTACAGAAAAGAAAAGATATGAACAGCATATTGAGTTAATGGCTAGTGTAGATCAGTTAACAGGGTTATTTAATAGATATCGTTTTTACACAGATATTGAGAATAATAAATCAACTTCAGGTGCTGTGATATTTATAGATGTAGATGATTTTAAAGTTTATAATGATGTTTTTGGGCATAATTTTGGAAATAAAGTTCTTGTTAAGATTTCTAGAGTACTAGAAGAAAATTTTAATGAAGATATAAGAATTTATAGATTGGGTGGAGATGAATTTGTTATCCATTGTCCTTCAATTGATAAAATACTATTAGATAAGAATCTTCTAAGGCTGATTTCTAATATAAGAAGACCTATTTCTATTGATAATAAAACAATATATATAACTCTATCCATAGGAGTAGCTTTTTATCCTGAGCATGGAAGAAATGCAGATGAAATTTTAAATAGTGCGGATATGGCTATGTATACCGCAAAAAAGTCTGGTAAAAATAGTATTAAAGTATATATAAATTCAAGCCATGAAGAGGTATCACGTCGCTTTATTATTGAAACAGAAATACGTACATCGGTAGAAAAAAACTTTCAAGGTTTTAGTTTACATTATCAACCTATAGTGGATGCAAAATCAGGGGAGTGGAAGGGTGCTGAGGCACTACTCAGATGGAAGTCTCCAACTTTTGGAAACATACCTACAGAGGAATTGATAAATACAATAGAATATATAGGTTTTATGCCTAAGATAGGTAAATGGGTATTGGACACTGCAGTGAAAGAGTGTGCATCATGGAGAAAAGATGGACTAGGTGATAAATTTATTCATGTAAATTTATCTATAGCTCAAATTGATGATCTTAATTTAAAAGATAATATTATTCAGGCTTTAAAAAAATCTTGTTTACCAGCTCAATTGCTTTATCTTGAACTAACAGAAAGTATGCTTATAAAAAATATGGAAAATGCTATGGAATTTTGTACAGCAATGCAGGATATAAATGTTAAAATTTCTTTGGATGATTTTGGAACAGGGTATTCAGCACTTAGCTATCTGAGGCAATTGCCTTTAAATGAGATTAAAATAGACAAATCTTTTTTAACAAGCTTTGAAAGCGGTTCTTATAATAGAGCTATAGTTCTTTCTATATGTGATCTTGCTCATGCCATAAACCTTAGTCTTTGTGTA
This sequence comes from Clostridium arbusti SL206, assembly GCF_000246895.1. Taxonomy (GTDB): domain Bacteria; phylum Bacillota; class Clostridia; order Clostridiales; family Clostridiaceae; genus Clostridium_I; species Clostridium_I arbusti. The sequence goes on from NZ_BAEV01000151.1 coordinate 2,024, forward strand.
GAAGGGGTAGAAGAAGAATCACTTTGGAAAATTTTAAAAGAAATGAATGTTGATATGCTTCAAGGATATTTATTTCAAAGGCCCATCCCGGCTAAAGATTTTAGAGAAAAACTGGTGGTAAATTCAAAAACATTTGATTCATAGGAATTAAATGTTAAGATATAATTTATATATTTATAAATCTTAACATTTAATTTCTAAAACCATATTTGAGACGTTTTCAAAAATAGGTTGTCTATTTTACATTCTCAGTAAAGATAGCTGATCTTTTATGCATTTCCTTTTCAAGCTTATAGTCATTTTAGGCAATTTCCAATATATATAATCATGACATTTTTTTATATCATCTAACTCGGGAATGGGAAAAATTTTATTTTCATGTGATCTTGGACAGTCAACCCATTTACCACGAATAATATGAAAGCATCTGATTGCTACATTCTTAATTAAACATGCACCCAAGGAACCTAAAGCCTTATTATTAATTGACAATAGAGGAAAAGTAATATTAGCTGCTGAAGTTACTGCTAACATGCATTTTGCCGGATCACAGCAGCCAGGGGCCTTAAATTTAGCACAATTATCCATAATACTAGCACAATTTCCTAAGGTTAACTTTGGCTTTTGTAAACTGCGTATTTTCTTTGCAGAGTAGGCATTTCCATCTCTATCAAACCAATATCTTGAATTATTTATATTAATACCACTTCCTATAATAATTACTAAAGGAAAATCATATTTAGGATTAGGGGAATAGTGTACGTAATCAAATCCAGATCTAGCAGCTGCTAAACAACCGCCATCACAGGCTATTTCAAGTTCACGAGCTATTTCTGGAGTAACAGAATATATATCAGTTATTTTAGGCGCATGTTTTAATGTATGACCTGCCAAAACCAGTACATTAGGAAACTGTTTTGCAAAAAATTCATCCATTAGGGAAGGATTTGCCTTGCGAAAAGGAATGGATATAATTTCTCCAGTAACTTTTACGGTATCATCGTTAAAATTACGCTTTACAGCTTCTTTTATTAATGCTACGTCATCTGGATTTATACCCATAACTTTAGTCCCAATACGATCTACTTCAACGCTATTGTTACCAGATATTATAACACCAACATCAACAGGGTCAACAGGCGCGGGTGTATTACCTTCACCACCTATAATTCCATCTATTATTACTAAATCGGGCTTAAATAAATATAATAGATCTGCAATCTTTTTATTAATTAAATATGTATGATTTCTTTCTCTCATAAAATAGGGTATAGTACCCATGGCATTCTTAAAACCAAGGGTTACAGTAGTATATAAATTTGTCTTCAATTTAGGTACAGAAATATAGAAGGATTCACCAAGAATTACTTCATTAAATATTTCCGGTATATAGACCTCCTTCATAACTTCTGCTTTTGGAAGCATATATCTAATTACTGGTTGATTTTCTAAAGCATAGAGTTTTGTATTATGATATTTTGCAACTCTATCTATTCCACTTATTTTAAAACTTGTAGCCGTAGGCATGGGTTTGCCAGAAGATTCTACAATGGCAATATTTTTATTAAACTGTTTTATATAGGAAACAATTGCATCAAACACGCGAGGATCAGTGGATTCTGGATAATCTATTTTAGATAATCCTGACTTATGATATACAGATACTAAATTTGGTTTTATAAGTATTCGCTTATAAGATGAAAGTTTTTTTGTAAAGCTTATATGGGAATCTAAATCGTCTAAGTTTTTGTATACAGTGTCTCTTATAGATTGTACATCTTCTCTTTCGTAATATTCATGGGTACCATAATTCTTTGGTAGAGCTACATAATCTTCTCTGTAATTTATTTTAGGGGCTCTTGTAATGACTACATGGCTGTTCATAAAATTTATCTCCTTATAATTTCATTATGTAATGCTATGTTAATACTGATTTTTCATTTGATATGAACTTAAAAATAGGACCATTTCAAGGAAATTGGTTTTCATAAACAGAGTTCTTTGTTTCAGGTGGAGTTTTTTTCCCAGCTGAAACTTAGAAATCGTTATCCAGGGACGTAGCAGCCGTTATCTCCCTGGGAGTGTTACGGATGGTAGTCATCGGATAAACAGAAAAGAGAAATCCTTTGGGTTTGTATAATACTATTATCTATTATATATAATGAATATCTTTTTGAAAATCATCTTTAATGCTAAAATACTAATTTTTTATTTAAAATAAATTAGTATTTATATTTAGAAAATAGTATAAAGATTTCCATATAAGAAAATATGACATATATTTCAAGTGTACATGCAAATATGTATAATAAATAAATTATTAATATCATATTAAAATCCTGAGTTAAGGTAAGTGTAGTATACTCTAGTGTATGGTATATATTGAGTGGAGAGGCATTACCATTTATTCAATGAAAAATAAATTGGATGAAGGGAAAATAAATACTGTGTTGACTTTTGCAATATTAAATGTTAAAATCTTTCACATAATAATAAACATCCGTATAATCCTGATAATATGGATCAGGAGTTTCTACCAAGGTACCTTAAATCTTTGACTATGGATGAATCTAAGTGAATATTTTAAATCTTAATGCAAGATATTAAGATTTAAAGTAGGATCCGTTATTGACTATAAACGATAACGGGATTTTGTTTTATTCTATATTTTATATTTAAGGGAGGAATAACTTGTGACAAAAGAAGGAAACACAAAGGACAAATCATTTTTGGAATCATATTTTAAATTATCAGAAAACAAAACGAATCCGAAAACAGAGATTGTAGCAGGTATTACTACATTCATTACTATGGCCTATATTATATTTGTAAATCCGAGTATACTTAAGCTTACAGGAATGGATCCAAGTGCAGTTTTCGTTGCAACATGTTTAGCAGCAGCTGTGGGAACACTTATAATGGCATTATATGCTAACTTGCCATTTGCACAGGCACCGGGAATGGGACTTAATGCTTTCTTTACATTTACTGTATGTCTTACATTACACTATACTTGGCAGCAAGCATTAGCTGCAGTTTTTATTTCAGGTGTATTATTTATTATAATTACATTGACTTCTATAAGAGAGAAGATAGTGGATGCATTGCCACAAACCTTGAAATTCGCTATATCTGGCGGAATAGGACTTTTCATTGCACTTATTGGACTTAAAAGTGGTGGAATTATAGTTGCAAATGAAGCTACATTAGTTGGTTTTGGTAAATTAATAGAACCTAGTGCTGTATTAACCTTGATAGGTATTCTTATTACTGCAATACTTATGGCTAAAAAAGTTAAAGGTTCAATTCTAATAGGTATATTAGCTACAACAGTTATTGGAATACCTTTTAAAATAACCCATCCAGTATCAGTAAATAAATTAATAAGTCTTCCTCCAAGTATTGCACCTACATTTTTAAAGATGGATTTTGGTGGACTTCTTGGAATAGGTAAAGCAGGAATTGTGGGAGCAATAGTTAGTGTATTAATGGTAGTCATAACAATTTGCTTAGTGGACTTGTTTGATACTTTGGGAACATTAGTTGGAACAGCACAAAAAGCAAATATGCTTGATGAAAATGGAAGAGTTAAAAATATGTCAAAAGCTCTACTATGTGATGCTGTAGCTACAACGGCTGGATCATTGCTTGGTACCAGTACTGTAGTAACTTATGTTGAATCCACTTCGGGTGTTGCAGAAGGTGGAAGAACAGGTCTTACTTCCTTAGTAACTGGAATATTATTTTTATTTGCATTATTTTTCTCAGGCCTTGTAGGGATGGTCCCAGCACAGGCAACTGCACCAGCACTTGTCATTGTGGGTGTACTTATGATGGGGTCGGTTACAAACATCAATTTTGATGATTTCACTGAAGCCTTACCAGCGTTTCTTACTATAGCAATTATGCCATTTACTTATAGTATTGCTAACGGTATAGCAGCTGGAATGATATCTTATCCAATAGTAAAATTAGCTACTGGACAAGGGAAAAAGGTGCATCCTTTGGTGTACATATACTACGTGT
>NZ_BAEV01000150.1 GCF_000246895.1 Clostridium arbusti SL206
AAGCAGAGAGCCAAAATTTTAATTTGGTGCAAATCGCTTTCACAGAGTGCGTGGGAGACTTACGCCAAGTTAGTCAGGTTAAACAAAATAATAAAAAAAAGATCGTCTTGTAAAATATTTTAAAAGACGATCTTTTTTATACTTAATTTATAATTATGTGTTAATATTATTTACATAACTTAGGAAAATCAAAAGGAGGATTTTAATTTTGCAGGATAAAGTACTTGTAGTAGATGATGAAAAAAACATATTAGATGTACTAGCTTATGCACTAAAACGTGAAGGATACCTAGTAGATACAGCTTACAATGGTAAAGAAGCATTACATAAAAATGAAAAAATACTATAAACCATATAAACATTTAATGGTTAAAAATCATTAAACTTTAATTTAGAATACAAGAATATATGCATATTATATAATTTTGACAAATAGTATATTATTGTACTCAATAATATACTTTGGAGGTACTATAATGAGTTATACCGTTCAGGACGGACAGCCCCAAGGACATCCTTACTTTTTTACAAATAAAATACGTGAAGCACTCATAGGTGAAATCATTGCTATAAATGGTTACGCTGAACATATTGCAAACTCACATATGGAAGATATTAATGATGTTTGGACACGTATAATGCAGGATGAAAAAAATCACTATGGAATGCTGCTTAATTTGCTCCGAAAATATGATTCAGTGCAGTATCAAAAATATAATATGTATAAAGGTCAAGATTCTGGTACAAAAACAGTTATGCAAACATATAAACCTGATTATAATACACAGATTATTTTAAATAATATAAGACAAGATATAAAAGGCGAGTTTGAAGCTGTAATTTTATACGAGCAGCATTTAGTAGAATTCCATCAGCAAGACGTCAGACATGTATTCTATTTAATAGCTAGTGATGAAAAGGAGCACGCTGAACATTTAACCCAAGTGTTATTAAAGTATGATCCGGATAAATATGGCTCCCTTATATAAAATTTTCCTAAAACAAAGGCACATAGATTTAATTCATGCAAATCTATGTGCCTACTCGTATATACACAATATTCTTTGATGTTTGATCTTGTAACACTCCAGTAAAAAGATATATGAATGTATTACACTGAATAAGACTTACCAGCATTCAAGATACCTTTTTCATCAAAAGCTTTCTTTATTCTTCTCATGTACTCTACATTTATTTTATCCGTTACATCAATGAAGTATGGTTTTTTATGCAGCCCTATACCATGCTCCCCAGAAGGTAATCCATTGAGTTCTTTTCCCTTTCTATAAAGAGCCTTTAGAATCATTTTAGAGTTTTCATTCCACTGCTTTTCTTCCATGTCATTTCTTATTACACATAAATGTACATTTCCATCACCAGCATGTCCAAAACTTGCAATTTTAATTCCAAATTCTCTTTCAGCTATCTTAGTGTATTCTATGAACTCTGCGGATTTGTCTATTGGGACTACGATATCCACCGGCTTTTGTTCTGAAACAGCCTCTACTGCTGTAACTAGTGCCCCTCTTATTTTCCAGGTTCTTTCTATGTCTTCCTTTTTATCAAGTAAGATAAAATCCAGTGCATTGCTTTCCTTTGCTACTTCCTTAACCTTGTTGTAATTACTTTCTATCTCAAATTCTTCATCACCATCAAAGGTTAAAAGTAAATAAGCCTTTCCCTCATCACATGTAAATTTCAGTTTTAAAAACTTTTCTGCGTCTTCAATGACTTCTTTTTCCATGAATTCAATGGCTGTAGGATTTGCATTTTTCTTTATTATCTTTATAACAGTATCTATACCCTCCTTCAAAGAGTTAAATGGTATAAGTGCACTTATACTTTTTTTAGGCTTTGGTATAAGCTTTAAGGTAGCTTTAGTTATAATTCCTAGAGTTCCTTCAGAACCTATCATTAAATCCTTTATATCAAGACCGGAACTATTTTTTATTACCTTTCCACCAAGATTCAGCACACTTCCATCTGCTAAAACCACTTCAATTCCCATAATATAATCTCTTGTTACTCCATATTTTACTGCTCTCATTCCACCAGCATTTGTACTTATGTTACCACCTATAGAAGCATTCTTTTCTCCTGGATCAGGTGGATAGAAGAGTTCTTTTTCTTCAACGAATTTCTGAATTTCAGTAAGAAGTACACCTGCCTCTACTGTTAAAGTAAGTGTATTTTCATCTAGTTCCAGTATATTTTTCATTAGAGATACATCCAGTATAATGCCGCCTTTAGTAGGAATCGTTGCTCCTACTACTCCTGTTCCCGCTCCTCTAGGAGTTACTGGTATAGAATTTTCATAAGCTAGTTTCATTACACTGCTTACTTCCTCAGTGTTTACAGCAAAAACTAATGCGTCGGCCTCACCTTTATCCCTATTAAGTCCATCACTTAAATATTTATCATCTATATCCTTGCCAAGCTTTACTCTACTCTTATCACTTATAATATTGAATAAATCATTATAATTCAAAAATATCCCTTCTTTTCTCTATAAACTTTAATGGTTAAATCTCTCCTGCTTTTAGAAATCTATCTTTTTGAAGATACTTTAGCTAGCCCATCTCCTATGAATTGTATAGCCTGAACTATAACTACCAATATAATAACAGTAGCTATCATTACTCCAGTTTCATATCTATAATAACCATATCTAATAGCTAGGTCACCAATACCTCCGCCGCCTACAATTCCAGCCATAGCAGAGAATCCAATTAAACTTACTAAAGTTACAGTTACAGCTCTTATAAGACTTGGAAGTGCTTCTACTATAAGTACATCTGTTAATATTAGCCTAAGCTTTGCTCCTGAGGCGATAGCAGCTTCTAAAACCCCTTTGTCCACTTCGCTAAAAGCTCCTTCAGCCATCCTTGCAAAAAAAGCAATAGAAGCAATGGAAAGAGGTACTGCCGCTGCCTTTGGTCCTATACTTGTACCAACCAATCTCTTAGTTATTGGTATCAAAAGTACCAATAATATTACAAAAGGTAAAGAACGAATTATATTTACGATTATCCCTGCAATGGAATTAATAATTTTATTTTTAAAGAACAATGGATTGGCTGTTAAGTATAAAATCAATCCTATTATTCCACCAACTACAATAGATAATACTATTGCTATACCTATCATATTAAGTGAATCTGCTATAGCTCTACCTAGTTCATCATGTAATATATTAAAAGTATTATTCAATTGTGCTCACCTCTTTCTGTAAGTGATAGTTTTCCTCAATTTCCGCTACATTTTCTTTTAAATATAATTTTGTCTTGTTTATCTCCTCTTTATCACCAGTAATATTTATAAGAAGGATGCCAAGGGGTTTATTGTTTATATAATCAATCTTTCCATGAATTATACTTATATAAACCTTAAACTTTTTTGAAACCTCTGATATAAGCGGTTCAACACTTTTGTCACCTTTAAAATGAAGCTTTACAATCTCTCCAACAGAAATTAATTTTTCTATTCCCTTTGGCAATTCTATATTTAAATTTTTACTTATTAAGGATTTTGTTATTTTATCTTCCGGAGCTGCAAAAACAGAATAAACATCATTTACTTCAACTACTCTGCCAGCACTCATTACTGCTAATCTATTGAAAAGCCTCTTTGCCACTTCCATTTCGTGGGTAATAAAAACAATAGTTATTCCGTATTCTTCATTTATCTTTTTAAGCAATTTTAAAATTTCTTCAGTATTCTCTAAATCTAAGGCCGAAGTTGCTTCATCACATAATAGTATTTCAGGATTATTAGCTAGTGCTCTAGCAATACCTACCCTTTGTTTTTGACCACCGCTTAAGTTTGCGGGATATGCTTTTGCTTTATCTTCTAAGGAAACTAACTTTAGTAGTTCCTCTACCTTTTCCTTCCGTTTATTCTTTGGATAATTGTTTGCCTTTAAAACAAACTCTACATTTTTATACACAGTTTTACCGCTTATTAAATTAAAGTGTTGAAATATCATTCCTATTTTTAATCTCTGTTTTCTAAGTTCTTCACCATTTAAATTAGTAATATCTACTCCATCAATTATAACTTTACCCCTGCTTGGCCTTTGTAGTAAATTTATAGTTCTCACCAAAGTACTCTTTCCCGCTCCACTAAGACCTACTATTCCAAAGATTTCTCCTTTATTTATCTTTAGATTAACATCTTTAACAGCTTCTACACCAGTACCTTTGATGTTAAATACTACACTAACATCTTTTAATTCTATCAAAAGATACACCTCCTAAAACTTCTATCCTAAATATATGTATACATCAACATTTCACTAAACTTCTAAATTAACAAATTAATGTAAACTATTTTGTATAAACTTAATGGGAGTATTATACTCCCATTAAGCAAAACTATCTATATTCTATTTAGTACCATTCTTATTTACATACCATTCTGGTTTGTCGAAAGACTTAAATTCTCCATTTTTATCTTCAATTACATTTTTAAAGTCTGCAGATTCTACAGCTTCCTTTAAATCTTTTCCTAGATCCTTATTTAAATCATCAGTTCTTACCGCTACTACATTTTTATAATTTTCTGCTAGCTTTTCTACTACTAAAGCCTTTGAGAAATCCATTCCTGCTGAAATAGCGTAGTTTCCTGTAATAAGTGCAATATCAACACTATCTAAACTTCTTGGTTCCTGTGCCGCTTCAATTGGAACAAATTTTAAATTCTTTTTATTTTCTGTTACGTCATTCTGAGTTGCTTTAGTTTCATCTATATTATCTTTAATATTAATGAGTCCTTGATTTTTTAGTAATGTTAATGCTCTAGCTAAATTTGAAGGATCATTTGGTATTGCAACCTTGGCTCCATCTGGTAATTTATCTAAAGATTTTATGTTGTTTGAAAATATTCCCATTCCCGCAGTTGGTACGCTGATAACTGGTGATAAATCTAAATTGTTATCCTTAGAAAACTTTTGCAGATATGCGGTATGTTGAAATAAATTAGCATCTATTTCTTTGTTAGCCAATGCTTTATTAGGCTGAACATAATCACTAAATTCTTTGGTAGTTACTTTATATCCTTTTTTCTCAAGAGCTGGTGCTATCGCCTTTTTAACCATATCACCATATGGTCCCGGGCAAACTCCTATAGTAATATTCTTAGTTTCCTTTGTAGAAGAACCAGAATTACTATTGCTTGTTGAACCACATGCTACTGCCCCCAATGTTAATGTTGCTGTTAATGCAATTAATGCAAATTTCTTTAATTTGTTCATTATTTTTCCCCCTACTTATTTACAGAATGTACTCTTAGCGTTTATATACGTTTTATATAGTCATGAAAACTTTACTTAGTATTCCTATATGTTTATTATATATTTAATTTTAAATTTGTCAATAATTTTTACTTTAATAATAATTTTTATAAAAATTAAATTTATCCTATATCGAAAAAACTATAATTATATATTATTTCCACTAATTATTATAGCACCGTTATCTCAATTAAAATACTGTAAAAAAAATAGAAACTATGAAAATATTGATATAACTATGATGTTTATTATACAAAAAACAAAAAATTCCCCATGGACGCATAACAGTTTATCCTCCCCTCGGATCATAACTGCTAAAACAGTGTGGGAAATTTACTTTTATAAAAATCAGTTTATAATAAACCTATTTTAAATCATTAAGGTAGCTCTAAAATCACTTTGAGGTATAGTTTCTATTATACTTCTTATCTGTTCTTTACTAATCCTATTAGGTTCATAGTGCATTGTAGCAATTTTACTATCTAACTCTATACTGGTCTCGGCTATACCAGCCACTCTCTCCATAGTTTCAAGTAAACTGCTAAAACAATCTAGGCAACTAACTCCATCTACCTTAAACTTTACTTTCTTACATTTCATTTTTAACCACTCCTCTCAATAATCTTATAAATACATATCATAACTTTAGTTTAGATTCATTACTTAAATCTTTGTTACTTGGTTTACAAATTAAAAATTGATAAACTATACACAATGAAACAATAACAAGAAAGCATATTTTTAAACTATTCATTTTTCTCTTTTCTCCCTCTTCATTTATTTTCTGTATCCTAAAAGTATTATTTCTCTATATCTTATTTTTATAATTATTATATTAATATATTTTATACGATTAAATTGTTGA
>NZ_BAEV01000149.1 GCF_000246895.1 Clostridium arbusti SL206
ATATAATATCACGATTCAAAATATTTGTCAATACTTTTTTGTATTTATTTTTTTATTTTTCACTCGCAACGTGTTTTATGATATCACAAACAATAAATTATTATAATCATATACTAATTAAAATTTATAAATACATGGATCTTTCTCTATTTATCTATGTATTACTTCTATTTTCTTATAATGATACACCAGGTTAAATTATAACCTATATATAATTTATAGTTTAATATAATAAAATATATAATATATTCTTTGTTTATGGTAAAACTATAAATAAAATTACAAGGAGGAAACTGCTATTATATAAAATATCTAGAATTATAGTAAAGGTTAAAATACCTTAAGCATATGAAAATAAATAGTAAGTCAAAGATGCGACGTATATTTTGAAGCCTACAAGGAAATAGGTTCTTCAGATAGTGAGCTATCTGAGGGTTCCGTTGACGTGGTGGGATTCAAAATAGACTAGCATACTGACTAGTTATTTATTTGAATGTGCCTTATAACAATATTCTTATATATGGATCTTCTAAGCAGTATAAAATAATATGCCTGAAAATAATAGTACTACTTATATACTTGGAGCTGGGTTTAATCAATGTGTAAAAGGAACAGATGGATTGAAACCACCTCTTTCAACTAATTTTTTCAATACACTATTAAAAAACAAAAAATATAACGGAACAAAATATAACTATAAAACAAAAATAGTATATGAATATATATATAAATATTGGAAAAAATCAAAAGAAGATCTTCTGTATGATGCCTTTAATCTAGAGGAATGTTTTACATTGTTACAGCTTCAATTGCTAGAATCTTCAAGCACCAATGATGAAGAATTAGTTTCTAAATTATTAAAGATAAATTCTACATTAAAATTCATGTTTATAGAAAGCCTCTGTGGATTTGAAGACTTCAGTAGTTCCTCTGATTTAATGATGAACTTTGCCTCACTTATATATAATGAGAAGCCAAATGTTTTAACATTAAACTATGACTGTAATTTAGAAAAGGCAATAGAAACTATTTCTAATGGTAATTGGAAGTCCTTTCTTAGTTACGCTGTTAAATTTGATAAGGTTCAAACTTTAAAAGATAATAAAATATCTTATATAAAAAAAGAAGACTTTTATGATATACATGAACCCCCTATATATGACTGGAATATTTTAAAGCTTCATGGGTCATTAAATTGGTTTAAGTGCATACCTTCAAGTAAATATGATTTATTCAGGGCTTATAGAAATACTGATTCTAATGATAAATTACAATTTATATTAACTGAATCTCATAAGTATTTTGACGAATATGAAGACAATGATCTAATAGTTGATCCCCTAATAATACCACCTGTACTATATAAAGATTATTCACAAGACATAATATGTACTCTTTGGGAAAAAGCTAAAAATGTTTTATCCTCTTGTAAAACCCTTATAGTTATTGGATACTCTTTTCCTCCCACGGACTTTGGAATCAAGAAATTATTATTAGAAGCTTTTCAATTTAACAGATTAGAAAATCTAATAATTGTGAATCCAAATACTTCAGTAATAAATACAGTAAAAGAACTTACCCATTACAATAAACCAGTACTCGTATGTAATAGTTTAAATGAATTTTTAAAAAGTATTTAACATACGAATTTTTATGCTTACAATCTCTGTTATCTTTTGTTCTTTAACATTTTAATAATATCAAAAATAAATCTAGCTGTTAATCCCCATATTACTTCACCATTATATTTATATACATAAATTTTATACTTATAATTTCCCCAAGGTTCCTCATATATTTTGGGCAAATTAAGTTTTTTAACTGGTAATAATATATTCTGTTTTCCATTACCATCAATTGTAGATGATTTTGCCTTTATTTCAACATAATATCTTTCTGGTTTATTGTTTTCAAAAAATGATACAGGTACTGTAAAAATATACTCTACTTCACAGAGATTAATTTTTATTTCTTTTAAATTTTTAATATTTACTGTTCCTACATATCCGTCTACCATGGCTCCTATTGGTGAAAATACTGTATCTACTCTTCCCATAATATTTATTTTATCTCTATCTATAGAAAATTCTTCATAGGTTTCTCTTAATGCTGTTTCCTCTGAATCCTTATCAATTTCATCATCGATTTTTCCACCAGGAAAACATACTTCTCCTGCTTGACTTATATTTTTACTTCTTTTTTGAAAAATAAAATGATATTCTCCTTCTATTAGAATCAAAGGAATCAAAACTGAGGAATTAAAAAATTCGTCTCTTCCACTTATACCTATATTTTTAGGAAAAGACCTTTTTAATTTAGTCAAATCATTATAATTCATAAAATCTCACTCCCTTTAATCCAACAAATAATATTTACTTCTATAACCTTATACAAGCAATTATACCTTTAATCACTGTTTGATAAATAAAGGTATAATTATTTTAAATACTGTAAGTTTTAAAATAACAATACCCTTTCCTTTATCCTAAAGCATATGCATATGTGAATTATTATTCTCCTGCAATAGACACATTAAACATTTCAATTGCCTTAGGTCCAATAAACCCATCAGCAATTTGTAATTCTTTAGACAAGAAAATATTAGAATGAATATCATTTATATTTCCAGATAATGATCCCCCAGTTATGGGTATGGTATTTTCACCATCAAAATACCATCCTAATCTTATCTCTCCTCCAAAATTTCCTGTTACGGAATCTAATTGGAAATCTGAGAAAGTAACTAGTTCTACATATTCTTCTCTTTTCATATCCTCTATACTCTTAGTACCTGACTTTATTTTAAAATTATGGATATTTCCTGTTGCTTTAGTATTTAAATAATAACTGTGTCTAAAATCCCCATGATACATTTTTAATTTTCCGTCTTTAATTATATTAACCTTGGATAAAATAGTTCCATTATCATCAAATGGTTTTGAGTATATGGAATTTTTCATATGAGGATCAATTTCTAAACTTATACTATCTCCTTTTATGTTATCTCCCTGAATACACTCTCCAATTTTTATATTTGACATTTCATTATATATATTTTCCGTATTTGTTTTATCTACATAATATTTTAATATTTCTTTTACTGGCTCATCTCTTAAAATAACTTTGTATTTTCCTGATGCAACAGTTTTTTTAGCTTTTGCTCTCTCTTTAGCTAGAAAAATCATTTCCTTAACTGTATCTGAAATAACATTAGGTTCATAATCAGAGAAAGTAAGTCTTTTATATAATTCTATTTCTTCATCATATTTCCATGCAGTTATAAACTCTATCATTCCTTTGTAACTTTCAAAGTTTCTATCTATACCTTCTGAATTAATAATTCTTGTATATACCCTATCAAGAAACAATTCAGCTGAATTGATTCCTCCCATTTCCTCTTTATCATTAATATACAATGCCTCTGTAAGTTTAGGCATCCAATCGCTCAATTGCATAGTAGCAAATTTACTTTTTACATTATCAATACTTTTATTTTCATTTATTGGTAGATCATAATACTGATTTTTTACAAAACCCGAGGCAAAAATATTATCTTTTATAGCCTCTTTTATCTCATTCTCATTCATGCTAGGATGAATATCAAAGGTTGAACTTCCCTTATACTTTTTACCATCTTCCTGAAAGTTCTTATAAACCGTAACCTTAAAGTGTTGGACATCTTTACTTCTAGCTATATCTAGTTCCTTCTTAACAAAAAATAATTCTTCAGAACTATTTTTTGTTTCAATTATTTTATATCCATCTATTTCTTCAAAATCATCTAGTATATTTTTGATATTTTCTATCATTATCCCAGCCTCACTTTCGCTTTAATATACGGTCCACCACTTGACACCTTTACGAATTCCTTATATCCTTTACCACAAGCACCCGATCCCTTTAGTTCAACTTCATTGGATACCATTGATATAGACTTTAAAAGATCTGGAACATATCCAGTCATTACTACAGGAGATACAATATTTCCTGTAAACTTTCCATTTTTAATTTCTAATCCGTAGTTAACCATACATTGAATTCCCCAATTCTTAGGATCCTCCATTCCACTTGTAGGACAGTTTAGGAAATATCCATACTTTATTGAAGATATCATATCCCCTATTTTATCTTTTCCATTCTCAAAAAATGTATTTGTCATTCTTGTATAAGCTTTTCTCTCAAAGGACTGTCTTTTTCCGTTTCCTGTTGGATTAACCCCTAATCTTAATGCAGATAAAATATCACATATACCCGTCTCTAAAATTCCGTCTTTTATTATTGTTGTATCTCCCCCTATGGATCCTTCATCATCAAAAAGATAGGATGATACTTCTTTTGCAGAAGTGGCACCATCTCTCATTGTTACAATATTGGAGGCAACCTCTTTACCAATATACGCCTTAGCCTTTGCCCTATTTTTAACAAACATATCCATTTCTACCCCATGGCCAAAGGCTTCATGAGCAATTATTCCAGATACATCGGGTGAACATATAGCATCATATTCACCCGGTTTAAGTGGCTTAGCATCTAATAACTTAACTGCCATACTTACGTTTTCATCAACCTGAGAATCCATTTCATCTAAAATTTCTACTCCCTTAAGACCAGATACTGAACTGTAATTAAACTTTGTTTTTTTCTCTTTCCTTGTTATTGGGAAAATATATCCTTCACTCCATACATAGGACTGAGTTAAATCTTTTTTACTTGAAATGAATATTTTAGAAACATGTACTTGTTGTAATTTAATCTTACAATTCACTACAAACTCAGAAATGGAAGTTGCTTTTCTATTTAACAATGTTAACCTACTGATTATGTCCTTATCACTAGTTTCTTCAAAGGATACCTTAACCTCCCCTAAAAAACTACTATTAATTTTTTCTTCATTTATTATAGGATAAGTCGTTATATTTACTGAAGCCTTCATTTTTTTTATTTCATAATTAACTCTATATTTTATATTCTTTGCCACTTCAACAACTGTTGCACTATTAATATTATTAAAAGAATACTCAGAATATCCTATTCCATTATATATCCTAACAACAAATCCTCTTTCATTCCAAAATGAATCCTCAATAGAAACACCTGTATTTTGAACTAAATATTGTTTTCCAAAAGAATCTGTACCCAATATAGACACATATTTAAAATCCATGGACAAAATATCCAACAACTTTTTTAAAGTGGATTTTTTCTCTAATAAAAATTTTGACATTTTAACCTTCATTAATCTATCACCTCTAATTATTAATTATAAACAAAACATTTTACTTGAACAATGATATGATGTTTTATCTAATAACCTATTATCAAAAAATTAGTTAAAAGTCCTATTAGCTTAATTAGGCTAAATAAGACCTCTCCTTTATTCCTTAAATTAAATATTAGCTTTTACGCAATTCATATTAAGCTTATATATCATATCTTTTCTTTCAACAATTATATTAATTTTTTCACTAAGTCCTTTATCTATAACTACCTTTTGTAAAAGTTCTCTAGTTGGATTTATACAGGTTGGATATCTTACAGAATCTAGCATAGTTAAATCACCTGAAGTATCACCATATGAATATGACTTATCTAAATCTATATTGTAAAGTTTAGTTAAATCTTCAATTGCCTTTCTTTTACTATCGCTATCCCACATAGGAATAACTTCACCAGTGTATATATCTCCATCCAGTAAATACTTTGCTCCTCTATAATCATCAAATCCATGCTTAAGTGACATTTCTCTTACAAGTTCTAACGGACTACCAGATATGGTTATTATCTTATGTCCTCTTTCTTTGTGCCATTTTATTCTATCCCTTGTATAAGTATAAACTCTATCTCCCTTTTGAGAAACAACTTGCTTTGCTATAAACTCAACTTGAGATTTATGCAACCCCTTAACCGCACCAACATATATATCTGCCATCTTTAAAAGATAATTATCATAATTTCCTATTCTTATATCCCATTTTTCATACTCTGGTTTCACTTCTTCAAACCAAGTTCTTTCTTCAATTATTTCATATTTTATAAGTTTTTTAAATACTTCTGTAATAAGTCCTTCTCTATACAGTGTTCCATCTATATCAAAAAATGCTGCTATAGTTTTCATGTATATCCCACCTTTTTAATATTTACTATATAATACAATTTATTCACTATAATTACCACTATTTATAAAATCATTTTTATTAAAAATTAATTTAAATACATATTTCTCATATTATTCCTAATATATTTAATAGCTAATTTGGTTAAATTAATATTAAGATTCAAT
>NZ_BAEV01000148.1 GCF_000246895.1 Clostridium arbusti SL206
AGTATAATTTTTTCCAGTAGTTTATAGGGGTTAATTAATAAGCTTAAAACCTATTCCCCATACCGTCTGAATATATTTTATTTCACTATCGGCTTCAGCTAATTTTGTACGAAGGTTACTTATATGCACATTTATGGTGTTATCGTCACCATAAAACTTGTCCCTCCATACAGCTTCAAATATATTAGCTCTTGTGAATACTTTTTTAGGATTAGACATGAATAGTTCCAGTATTGAATATTCTCTAAAGGTTAAGTTAATGGGTTTATCTTTAATTAAAACCTCTTTTGACTCCGTATCTAAAATGATATTCTCATACATGAATTTATTGCTTTTTAGTTTTGAAGTGGAGAATTCTCTATATCGTCTTAATTGAGCCTGAACTCTTGCCAGTACTTCATATACATCAAAAGGTTTCCCTATAAAATCGTCTGCTCCCAGCTTTAATACATTAATTTTATCTTCTTGAGCTATTTTTGCAGATATGACTATAATGGGCATAACTTTTAGTTTTCTTATTTCACCTATTAAAGTTTCACCGCTGATTCCAGGCAGCATTAAGTCTAGAAGTACTATATCATAATCATATTGTTCTATGCACATTTTAGCCTCTGAACCAGAATAGGTAGCTCGTACATTATAGCCTTCTCTAGTTAGTATATCGGAAAGTAATCCATTGATATCTGTGTCGTCTTCAGTTATCAGTATATTTATATTTGACTCCAAACAAATCACCTCTTTTGGTATTATAGCATTTTGGGAACTACCACTGAGGTAGTTCCCAAAAATTATTTAGAATTTGTAAGACTTGTAAGCTGATAGCTTCCCTTATCTTCGTTATATTTAAATCCATAATTATACTTAAAAGTTTTTGTAGATGTTTGCCCTGAAGCATTAATTATGTCATAGACTTCTTCTGTAGTTACAGTACCGGATTTACTGTCCTCTGACATAGTATATGAAAGTACGTTGAATGACACTACATTTTCTTTTATTCCATTATTATAAGTACTTGGAATATACTTCTGTTGCTCATTATACAAATCACTTCCTGGATATAGATAGGGTTGTACATCTGAAAAATTATTATAATTAACAGCATCTGAAAAAGAATTAGTATACCAATATATTAGATCATGCATTTGATTGTCCATGCTACTCAATTGATTTTTTGATTCACTGAAACTTAAATTTATGCTGTCATCACCATTGGATACTGTATATTCATTGCTCTTTAGTTTTTTACCATTTTGATTTGTTACAGCATATATCTTCATATCACTGCTAACTGGTCCAAAATCTGATGCATCACTGATTTTTACACCACTGTCTCTATTATTTACAAAGATTTCTGCATCAGCGTAATCACCATTTATCTTTACATAATTAAGATTTGTAAGGGTATCTATATCTACTTTGCCATTAGTAGAATTTACAAGGTCAACGTTATAGGTCTTATTTAAAGAGGTGTATTTACCATTGTAACTTGCATATAATTTATATTGCCCTGGTACAAAGGGACCAAATTCTCTAGAAAAATTATCAGTGTCACTTTTACCAATCTTAGTGTTATCTAAAGAAAATTCTACATCCTTTATACTAGTTTTAATGTCAATGAAGGTTGGTTTAATGGATATTTTATAACTAGGGAAAAATAATAAGGTTTTACCTGCATTGATAATGCTAAAATTACTTTGAGACGGATTGTTTGCATATCTAAAGTTACTACTACTTATTTCACTATTTAAATCACTGATTGTTTTATTTAGATGGGATGGATTATTTTTAAAATATAAAAGTAGAGCACCACTATTTTTATCATCTATCTTTAATCTATCATCAGTACAATAGAGTATTTTATTTAAGTCTGCCACATTGTTTGAAGATACATCACTTTGGAAACGTGAAACCAATTTAGCTGGATCTGTCATTGATCTTCCTATAGTAATATACACTCCTATGATGATTACTAATATTATAATTCCTGCAATACTTATCCTAAGTTTTTTTGAATCCAATGATTTTTTTACTGATGAATTTTCATACTGAGGGAAATCACTATTATCAGTAGCAGTATTTTTATTTATAGGCTGAGTATTATCTACTATGTTATTCTTGTATTCTTTTGATTGAAAATCATAACCACAATTAGGACATAGGGATTCATTCTCTTTTAATTTAGTACCACATTTAGTACAAAATCGCATATTTATCACTCCAAATTTTTTATTATATTTTACTTTATATCTAGACTCTGTAATCTTAATTCTTATTTAAAATAAAGATAAGCAATATCTCCATAGATAACAGAGACATTGTCTGAAATTTGACAGTATTTTTATAAATTAAGATTTTTTATAGCATTCATAATGGAAGATACCAGAGTAGCTATATCAGAGTATATAAAACTTTTTAAGCAGATGGCTAGTACAATAACAGTAAATATAGCTGCTACTGAAACTACAAATACTCTGACGTTTTCTGGAAGAGGTAAGGATTCTTTTATAACTATAGAAAGGCATACTAATGAAATTATAAAACCTAATAAAGCTACTACTAATCCAAAATTAATTGATAAATAAGAAAGTAGGATTGAAAAAAGTTCAAAGTATAATGTGGGAATTGTAATTATAAGTGCTGTTTTATAGAATTTAAATATGTCACCTTTATTTTTTGAAAGCATAGAATTTGCCAAGCATAGTATTATAAAAACAATTAAGATTCCGATTAAAATTAGAGCACAATTTTGTATAAATATCTTTCCGTAGGGTATTTTCACATAGGGTCTAAATTTATCAATTTCGCTTGTAAAAGTATTTAACTCTGAAGAACTTATTGGATCAGAAGAACTACCTGGTTGTATTAAACTTGCAAGTCCAGCTATTCTATTAGCTAGATTCATAGTAATACTATTTATACTGGAAATGATTTGACTTATTCTCCACATTCCTAAAAGCCCCTGTATAATTAGAACAAATACTGTTATTATAAGTGCAATATTTTTTTCAGTTTCATTTATAAATTTCTCTGCTGTTGATACAGGTCTTAAAAACATATTTAACAGTATATCAAGTACACTTTTTAAATTTACCACTTTGTCTAAATTGAAATTATTCCTTTCGCTTTTCGTAGAATTCTCTTTAGTTATATCTGAAAGAGTAGCTTTTTTTGCCCCGCAATTGGGACAAAATAAATCCTCATCCTCCAGTTTATAACCACATTTGTAACAATAGACCATTATTATTCCTCCTAGATCATTAGTTGTAAACTATATAAAAACAATATTATTGATTAATTCACCTCTTTTCACATTAAATACATTTTATTAATAAATTATTTTAAAATATGTATTATTATTCATAAGTAATTATAATATTAAAATTTAATTATTTCTAGGATTTATAGGAATTTTGTAGAAATTTTCAATTATAAATGTAATTAATTCAACACAAAAAGACATAGATAAATTAATAATAGCCAAAACTAA
The DNA here is from genome assembly GCF_000246895.1 of Clostridium arbusti SL206. Classification (GTDB taxonomy): domain Bacteria; phylum Bacillota; class Clostridia; order Clostridiales; family Clostridiaceae; genus Clostridium_I; species Clostridium_I arbusti. Next base: position 3,488 of record NZ_BAEV01000148.1, read on the forward strand.
CCTATAGGTAAGACTACTTACAAAAAAGTGACTACTTGTTTTAAAGTGAAACATTGGTTATACTTTTCCTATAGGTATAATATATAAGAATATTTAAAACATAAGAATAATTGTTTTATAGTTATATTTTCCTATAAATAAATATTAATTTAATAAGGAAAATATTCATCTTTTGTCTTTAGAACGATGCAGTACTATAGCGGTTAGTCATAGGATAAAAGATTATGGATATAAGGCACATTCAAATAAATAACTAGTCAGTATGCTAGTCTATTTTGAATCCCACCGCGTCAGCAGAACCCTCAGATAGCTCACTATCTGAGGAACCTATTTCCTTGTTGGCTTCAAAATATACGTCGCATCTTTGAATTGTTATTTATTTTCATATGCCTAATACATTTAGAACAATAGGAGGGTATATATATGGTAAAAAGTATAGAAGATAGAACAACTTTAAATAATGGGGTAAAAATGCCTTGGCTTGGACTTGGAGTTTTTAGAGTAGAGAATGGTCCAGATGCATCTAATGCAGTAAGAGAGGCTATAGTACAAGGTTATAGAAGTATTGATGGTGCAGCCATTTATGAAAATGAAGAGAGTATGGGACAGGGAATTGCAGAAGGAATAAAAGAAGCTGGAATTTCTAGAGAAGATTTATTTATAACATCAAAGCTTTGGAATGCTGACCAAGGCTATGAATCAGGACTTAAAGCTTATGAAGAAAGTCTAAAGAGACTTGGACTAGATTACCTAGATTTATATCTTATACATTGGCCTGTAAAGGGAAAGTATAAAGAGGCTTGGAGAGCTTTAGAAACTATATACAAAGAGGGACGAGTAAGGGCTATTGGAGTAAGTAATTTTCAAATTCATCATTTGGAAGATTTATTCACGGATGCAGAAATTAAACCAGCAGTAAATCAAGTTGAATATCATCCAAGATTAACACAAAAGCCACTTCATGAATTCTGCAAAGCACAGGGAATTCAATTGGAAGCTTGGGCACCATTAATGGTAGGTAAATTATTTGATAATGAAGTTCTAAAAGAAATTGCTGATAAACATAACAAATCTATTGCTCAGGTTATTTTACGCTGGGATTTACAAAATGGAGTAGTAACTATTCCTAAATCCACAAATAAGGGAAGAATTAAAGAGAATTCAGGAATATTTGATTTTGAATTAACTGCTGAGGAAGTTACTCAAATAGATAATTTAAACCAGGATTTTAGAACAGGAGCGGATCCAGATAATTTTAATTTCTAATCAATGAATTTTACTATGGTAAGTGAAGGGTATTTTATTATATAAAGTAAATGATAGAACAAAAAAATAAAAAGAGGAATAAAGCCTACAAAAGCCTTATTCCTCTTTTCGGTTTTTTATAACGACAGCTATATCTTTCCTTAGATCTTGTATAGATTGCGTGAGAGCACCAATCTGTACATTTACCTTAAAGAGAAGATATAGACTAACTGCTATGGGGAAACCAAGGGTATTTATAAGCTTTACAAATTGATCAAGCATATATATTACCTCCCTTGCCGTTATAGTAATATATATGCTATTTTGAGGATTTTTTCAGATAAAATCATAATTTCACACCTATTTGTACAAAATAAGGATGATGTTTAGTAATATCTTTTTTATGGACAAAAAAAGCAAATAGCCTAAATTTGTGTTATAATAATTCATTATAGGGAGGTGATGAAGTGGGTATTACAACAATTAGGGATATGAGTATTACTGAACTTGAAAGGTATATTAAGAAAACTGAAAATCATATTAAAGAGTTGCTGAAAGAGTATAGCAATATAAATGAAAATAAATTAATAAATAACCATCATATGCATGATTTGAGAAAAAGAGCATATACTATAAAAGAAGTATATGAACATGTACAATGGGCAAATGATAAGATCGGTATTATTAATAAGGTAGGTACAAGTCTTAGTACTAAGCCTAGACGGGGAGAAATTTGGACTTGTCAGCTAGGTAAGAACATTGGATCTGAAGAAAATAAAATTAGACCTGCAATAATAGTTCAGAATAATACAGGAAATGATAGAGGACCAACTACTATAATCGTACCAATATCTAATAGACCTAAAAAAATTGCAACACATATTGAAATTAGAAAAAATGATTATAAATTAGTAGACGGCGAAAAAAATATAATTACAGGTACTATTTTATGTGAGCAAATTAGGGTAATAGCAAAGGTTAGATTAGGTAGGCATGTGGCTACACTTGAAGACGATTTCTTAAACAATATTTTGAAACCTAAATTAAAACTATCCATAGATATATGATTTGATAAAAAATAATTATAAAATTAATAGAAAAATTTATACAAAAACTATTGCCTATATTAGATTTAAATGGTATCATTATTTTTGTACGGTTTACATACCTAGTTTTGGCTAGGAGATTCTATCCCATATTCTCATTTGCTAACTTACTCGACATAGGTCGAGAGATTATATAACATATTTAAAAAGGATATTTCAAAGGATTAATCATCTATCTTTTGAAATGTCCTTTTGTGCTTATATATAGATTTATTTCCTTCCACATTCAGAAGCTTCACCAGTTAAAATATCAATACCATGAGGCAGAGCTGACAGTGCTACTTCAAGGTTTTCTACAGCACCTTTTGGGCTTCCAGGTAAATTGATTATTAGAGTATTTTTCCTTATTCCACTGACTGCTCTTGAAAGCATAGCTTTAGGAGTTATTTTCAGGGAAGCAGCTCTCATGGCCTCTGGAATTCCAGGTACTTGCTTTTCTATAATCTTTATAGTGGCTTCAGGGGTAACATCTCTTTTAGAAAATCCTGTGCCGCCATTTGTTAAAATTAAATTAACGCCCACAGTGTCGCATAGATATACTAACTCTTGTTTTATTAAATCAATTTCATCAGGTATTATTTTATAATAGTCCACAGAATATTCATCTTCTGGTAGAGTCTTTTTTATAGATGGCCCTGTGGTATCTTCTCTTTCATTTCTAGAACCTTTATCGCTTATAGTTAATATTGCTGTATGTATCATTTTTATCACTCCTAGCTAAATTATTATCAATAATTATACTACAATTTCATAAGATATGAATCTCTATATATTTCTCATATTTATAGTATAAGATATTTCAACGGATATTTATACATGTAATAAAGCTGTTAAGCTATTGGAATGATGCAATTATAGAGATTAACAATACTATTGTATGAAAGCAAAATCAATAAATATCTAATTGTTATATATAAATTAGTTTTATTTCTATATATAATGGGAGTAAAACTACGTAATTTTATATATTGATATATATTTTGTAACATTTGTGTAAAAAAACAAAAAATATATCAATACTACGTGT
>NZ_BAEV01000147.1 GCF_000246895.1 Clostridium arbusti SL206
ACACGTAGTATATATAATTTCTTCTTTTTATTTTTTATAGACACATTTTAAAATAGATAATGCTAATTCTTCGACAAAAACAAAAATAAAATCCATAAAGTTACTTTTATTTTTTTATTAATTAGACTTTAATAAAATTAAATATTTTTATGTATTTTTTTTACTATGTCCCTATATACATAGCTTTGTACGCATGAGAAAAAAATATTGACTTTTCTATAATATGGTAGTATATTTACTATAGATGGAATTTTGTAGTAATTTTCTAGCGAAAAATAAAAGATTAAAAATAAGTATTGACTTTTATTGTAATATTTGTTATTATTTAATTATAATATTTGTCGAATAGTGTACTTCAAGGAGGAAATATAAAATGAAATCAATAGGTGTAGTAAGAAGAGTTGATGAACTAGGTAGAATAGTTATCCCTATAGAATTAAGAAGAACTTTAAGCATAGCTGAAAAAGATGCTTTAGAAATTTATGTAGAGGGCGAACAAATCATATTAAAAAAATATGAACCAGCTTGTATATTTTGTGGTGATGCTAGAGATGTTGTTAATTATAAGGGTAAAAATATTTGTAAGTCTTGTTTAGAAGAATTAAAACAAGGTAGATAATCATACTTTCTATTAAAAAACAGATGATTTAAAAATCATCTGTTTTTTAATTTTATAATAAAAAAAGATCTTCACTTATTTATTATATTCCTAGTACAATAACATAATTATAAGCGAAGATTTTATATTTTTTTATTTAACCTTTATAAGTATATAAAAATCATGTTTAAATATATCTTATGTAATTTACTATATTTATCACTTTACTCTTCTTGCTCCACAATAACTACCATGACTTGAAAGTGGTACAATCTTAACTACATCTCCAGTACGAGGTGCATGAATCATTAGACCTCCACCTATATACATACCAACATGGCCTGGACCATTTCCTTTGTTATTAAAGAATACTAAATCTCCCGGTTGAAGATTTGATGCATCTACTGGAGTACCAAAGTTAAATTGATCTTCACTAACCCTAGGTATCGATATACCAAAATGAGCATATACATACTGTACAAATCCAGAACAATCAAATCCACTAGGGCTTGTCCCACCCCAAACATAGTTTACACCTTGGAACTTTGCAGCATAAGTAACTATAGCATCACTTGAATATCCTCCAGTTACTGGCGGTGGAGTCCCACCTCTATTAACAGAGACACTAGCAACACTTCTGCTTGCCGAAGCCGCTGCCTGAGCAGCTTGTTGTGCCGCTTTCATATCCTGTACTTTTTTATTTATAGCTGAAATCTGTGCATTTGCTGATGCGCTTAATTGCTGTGCTGAATTAACTTCATCATTAGCCTGAGCAATCAATGGTGCTTGTATTGCTTTTTGTTTATTTAAAGAATCCAGTTTTTTATTTTGTTCACTTTTGAAGGCAACTAACTTCTGTCTTTCTCCTTCAAGAGCATCCTTTTTCTTCTGCACTTCCTGTTTTCTTGAGTTCAAATCTGAAATTACTCTATCATTATAATTAGCTACTGTTTTTATGTTATCAACTCTTGAAATAAAATCACTTATTCCCTTTGATTCTAATAACGTACTTACATAGCCATTATTCCCACTAATATACATAGCTCTTATAGTCTCATTATAATTGCTTTGCTCTATCTTTATATTTTCTTCTGATCTCTTAATCTTCTCTTGTGATACATTTATGTCAGCTTCTGCATTACTTATCTTACCGTTTAAACTACCAACCTGAGCCATTCCATTTTGAATTTCGCTATCTAGTGATTCTATCTGTGCCTGTAAATCGCTAGCTTTTTTTTGTGCTGAATTAAGCATACTCTGACCTTGCTTATAGTTAGCCTGTGCCGAATTCAACTGATCATCTAAAGATGGATCTGCAAAAGTTCTTGCACTCATGGATAAAGTAATACCCAACGCTACAACAGCACATAGTAATTTTTTGTGCACCTAAATTCCCCCTTTGTTTAGTTGTACATATCCTCATAAAACTATGTGTTTAGTAGTTTTTGAAACCACTCTTTTCATTATATCATTAATAAATAAAGTGATGCAACATATTTAAACCTCACTATCCCTTGTCTATTGTAAATTCAATGGGAATACTTCTGTTTTCGCTATTATATTCTACTATATACTAATATGTATTAATTTTAGACTATTATTTACAAAAGAAAAGAGATAGGTAAAACCTATCTCACTCTTCTTGCTCCACAATATCCGTTCATATATGAAAGTGGAACTATTGTAACTGTTGCTCCCGTATGAGGTGCATGTATTATATTTCCGCCTCCTATGTACATTCCAACGTGTCCTGGACCTGATCCATCATCGTGGAAAAATACTAAATCTCCTGGTTGAAGATCTGACTGACTTACTGCTACACCATCTCCAAATTGTGCCTGGCTTGTCCTGTCTATTGATACACCGAAATGAGCATATACATATTGAACAAAACCTGAACAATCAAATCCGCTAGGGCTTGTACCTCCCCAAACATATGGTACTCCAATAAACTGTTCTGCATAACTAATTACAGATCCAGATGCAGCACTTGAATGAGTTGGTGCTGGTGCTGACTGATTTGCTGATGAATTTGTATTTTTAGTTGTATTTTTTGTAGCTGGTGTAGCTGATGTAGATGGTATACTTACTTTAACTTGACCTCTATTAACACTTACAGGTGCTGTGTTTGCAGATGCTGTAGTCGTTGTAGCTGGAGCTGGTGCGCTAGCAACTGGTTTAACCGCTGCTGTTGCTGCTGCTTGTGCCGCTGCCGCTACTTGTGCTTCCTGAGCTGCTGCCGCTGCTTGTGCCGCTGCTTCTGCATTCTTCTGTGCCGTTATTTTACCATTTACTACATCTACTTGTGCCTTTGCGTTAGTACTAGCTGTAGTTGCTGCTGCAATATCAGCTTTATACTGTGCAATTAAAGGATCTTGAGCCGTTCTTTGTTTTCCTAAATCCGCTATGTTTTTATTGCTTTCAGCCTGTAATGAAACCAATTTCTTTTTATTGTCCTCTAGAGAATCTTTCTTTTGTTGAACTTCCTGTTGTCTTTCATTCAATGAAGCTATTGCCTTATTATCAAATTCAGCAATCTTGCTTATATTATCAATTTTTGTTATAAAATCACTAAATCCCTTTGAGTCCAATAATGCACTTAAATATCCGTCATTACCCATTATATACATAGCTCTTAGTCTATTTTTATATAGATCCTGCTCTGCCTTTACACGTTGTTGAGCTTTCTCTAAATTCTTCTTTTGCTCAGCTATGTCTCCTTGGGTCTTGTCTATTTTACCCTTTATTTGGTCAGCTTCAGCCATGCTCTTCTGTATCTTATTATCTAAAGCCTCTATTTTGTCTTCCAATTGAGCATACTTAGCCTGCGATGCATTTAACGAAGCTTCACTTTGCTGATACTGACTTTGCGATGCATTCAACTGATCATTTAAAGATGGCTCTGCAAAAGCTTTAGTGCTAACCCCTAATACAACACCTACTGCCATAACGATACATATTATCCTCTTATGCAACTTTTATTCCCCCTTGTTAATTATATTATTATACTTTCGTACTATTCTAAAATTACCCATTGTTATATATTTTAACATTAATAGCCTATATACTACAATATAGATATTTGATATATATTCAATGAATTCCTTAGTATACTTAAAAATATCAAGGTTTTCTAATTGATATACACTATTTTAGGCTAATTTACAAAACTAATTAAATTATACCACTAAATTTACTTCTTAAATGGTAATTCTAAAAATAATTCCCATAAAATCCTCTTTATATATCTAAAGAATGTTTATATACTTCTGATTTTGAAATTCCTCTTTCCTTAGCTGTAATTTTAATGGCTTCTTTTTTAGTAGAGCCTTCAGCTATGCATCTCATTATCTGCTCTTTTATAGTCAAATTCTCCCATTTAGCTCTTTTTTCTTTTTCAATATCCTCATCGCTTTTACCAGATATTATAAGTACATATTCTCCTCTCGGGTCATTATTTCTATAATATTCTACAGCACCTTTTATAGTATCTCTAAATATATTCTCATGGAGCTTAGTAAGTTCTCTACATATTGATATACATCTATCCCCTAATACATCTAACAAAGCATCAAGAGTGTTCCTAAGTCTATGTGGTGCTTCATATATTATAATGGTATCTCTATATTCTTTTATTTCTTCTAAAACTTCACACCTATTCTTATTCTCTCTTGGTAAAAAACCTCTGAATGTAAACTTTCCTGTATCTATTCCTGAATATACAAGTGCTGTAATAAGCGCTGTAGCTCCTGGTATTACTTCAAAATCTATATTATTTTCTATACATCTATTTACTATAACACTTCCTGGATCAGATATTCCAGGCATACCCGCATCCGTTACAAGCGCTATGTTTTTACCACTTAAAAGTAAGTCAATAATTTGATTAGATTTATCATTTTCATTAAATTTATGATAACTTATCATGGTCTTTTTTATATTAAAATGATTTAGAAGTTTAAGAGATTGTCTAGTATCTTCAGCTGCAACTATATCACATTCCTTTAAAGTTTCCAGTGCTCTCAATGTAATATCCCTTAAATTTCCTATTGGAGTACCTACTAAATATAATTTTCCTGTCATAATTAATCTAATCTCCTTTAGTCATATTCAAATAAATAACTAGTCAGTATGCTAGCCTATTTTTTCATTATACCTTACTATGCTCTTCCATAAATTTTTTCTATTTCGTTAGTATAACTTCCATCTTCATTATGTACATAAATTGGTTCTCTCCACTTAAGAAATGCTCCACCGTCCCTATGCCCCTCTACAAGTACAATATTTGGTGCTTTATTTACACTTGGATGGATCATTTGTATAGTCTTAGGCTCTATCTTATGTTTTCTCATAAGGCAAAGTATATCCGCTATTCTCTCTGGCCTATGCACCATAAACATTCTTCCATTATCCTTTAAAAGTATTCTTGCTGCAATTACTACATCTTCTAAATTACAACATATTTCATGTCTTGCTATAGCATTTTTATCATTAAGGTTTATAATACCAGAGTTTTTAAGTTTGTATGGAGGATTTACTGTAATTACATCTGTCTTTGTCATAGTTTTAATCAGATTAATATCTGTAATATCTCCATTAATAAATTTAATTCTATCTTGTAATTTATTATAATCTACTGATCTGTTTGCCATATTTACCATATCTTCTTGTATTTCTATTCCAAAAATTTTTGAAGCTTCTGTTTTACCGGAAATTATAAAAGGAACTATACCAGTTCCCGTACATAAGTCAATTACTGTCATGCCTTTTTTTATTTTGGCAAAATTAGCTAAGAGTACTGCATCTATACCAAACCTAAAGGCATTCCTTTTCTGTATGACAGAAATACCTTTAAGTTGCAAATCGTCTAATGTCTCATCTTCCCTTAGGAAACTCATATTTTATCCACCTTTTCCATTAAAAATCTTTCTTAATATTATACACCATAGATGTATTACTTTAAAATTAAAAATTATATACTTTATAATTGACTTTATATAATTGTCCATTTAGAATATATTTTACATCACTGAAGATTTATGAAGTATTTTTAATTGACTTAATTTCAAATATTTCACAAATACGCATAAAAATACACAATTGCCATTAAATTAATTGAATATTAACATTATTTTATCTTTTCGTGAAACGAACATTTTCGAACAAAAAAGGTTTATATTATAAGTATATATTTTGTGAAATGGGGTGATCCTTATGAAACTTTTAAGACAACTTTGTATAATTGTGGCAATATGCTTTGTTGGTAGTCTTTTAAGTACTATTCTTAAATTACCAATACCAGGTAATGTTCTTGGTTTAATAATCTTACTAGTATGTCTTTGTACCGGAATTGTTAAACTTGATAAAATTGATTTAATAAGTAAGTTCTTACTTGACCATTTAGCATTCTTCTTCTTACCTGCTGGAGTTGGACTTATTGCATCTTATGGAATTATTAAGAATAGCTGGCCTATTCTTTTAGTTATTTGCTTTTTATCAACTATAATAATAATGACAGTTACTAGTTTAGTGGTAAGAGCATTACAAAAAAAAGGAGTTGATTCTAAATGAGTGCAGTAATTAGCTCACCTATTTTTTCTGTTATGATTTCATTAATAGCTTTTGAAATAGGTTGTTTTCTATATAGGAAAACAAATTTTCCTATATTTAATCCATTACTTATTGCAATTATAATCGTAATAGTTTTACTTAAAGTATTTAACATAAGTGTAGCAACCTATAATAAGGGTGGAGATTTAATTAATTTCTTTTTAACTCCATCAACGGTTATACTTGCTGTACCACTTTATAAAAAGTTGCAGCTTTTGAAAGAGAATGCAATCCCAATAATGGTAGGTATAACAGTGGGCTCCTTATCAGGGATGTGCTGTATAGTAATACTATGTCGTATATTCCTTATTCCTAAAAATATAGATTTATCATTGATACCAAAATCAGTTACAACCCCAATAGGCATGGAAGTTTCAAAACAAATTGGAGGTATTCCCCCAATAACGGTTGCTGCTATCATTATAACTGGAATTATAGGTGCAGTGGTAGGGCCAGTTGTATTTAAGATCTTAAAAATCAAAGATCCAATCGCTAAAGGTATTGCTTTAGGTACTTCTTCTCATGCTATAGGTACTACAAAAGCTATAGAGATGGGTGAAATAGAAGGTGCCATGAGTAGCTTGGCCATTGGTGTGGCTGGTCTTTTAACAGTAATATTAGCTCCTATAGTCTCAAATGTTTTTAGTTTCTTATAAAATAAATATATAAAAA
>NZ_BAEV01000146.1 GCF_000246895.1 Clostridium arbusti SL206
ACATTATATCAAGTTAATAGTAAAATGTCAACAACATTTTTAAAATTTACTTCATATAATTATTATTGCTAATGAACTGTAATTTATTACTCTGCAAAAGCAACAGTGAAATAATATCATATTATATATTACCTATGTGCATTAAATTATTCAATAAAAAAAGGTTACCTTCAATTTTCTCTTTTTTACTATCTTTATCTTAATATTTCATATATAGATACTCGTGGATATGTTTACACTAATAAAATACAATTTTTCTTTACATTTATGTTATAATAGATAAAAGAGGTGATAATATGTGTAATAAGGAACTAAACCATATAATAGAAACTAGCAACAATATTGTATTTTTTGGAGGTGCAGGAGTTTCTACAGAAAGCTCTATTCCAGACTTTAGGTCTGAAACTGGTCTGTATACAACTAAAAATAATTTTTCCTATCCTCCTGAAGTAATGCTTAGTCATAGTTTTTTTATAAATCATCCTGAAGACTTCTTCGATTTCTATAGATCCAAAATGATATATAAAGAAGCAAAACCAAATCCAGCCCACTATGCATTAGCTGAACTTGAGAAAATTGGAAAGATAAAAGCTGTTATAACACAAAATATAGATGGTCTACATCAAATGGCTGGATCAAAAAAAGTTTTAGAACTTCATGGTTCAATACACAGAAATTATTGTACAAAATGCAAAAAATTCTTTGATTTAGACTATATTTTAAATAGCAAAACTACTATACCTAAATGTGATGTATGCGGTGAAACTATAAAACCAGATGTAGTATTATATGAAGAAGGATTAAATATAGATATTATAAATGAATCTGTTGAATTTATCAGTAATGCTGACGTACTTATTGTAGGCGGAACTTCATTAGTAGTTTATCCTGCCGCAGGATTAATAGATTACTTTAAAGGTAAAAAACTAATACTAATAAATAAAGCCTCTACCCCTTATGATGTAAAAGCTGACCTAGTAATAAATGATAGCATCGGTAAGGTTCTAAAAAATACATTGTAATTTAAGCATTATTAACTTTTTGAATAAATACCAATTAAGTTAATAACCGTATAATATTTACAAAAATGCAATAATATTTATTAAAATTTTTAATTTTATTTTTAATAAATATATTATATAATAAGAATATAAATAAAACTTCATCATAAGTTAGAATTGTATATATAATTTCATATAAAACTAGAGGGGGTTTTTCAATGGTAAATGGTAGTAAGATAAGAGAAATTAGATTAGAAAAAGGATTAACCTGTATGGATGTATCCAACTTATCCAAAAACCTAGCAGTTCCTGTTTCAAAAACTTATTTAGAAGAATTAGAAAGAGGTGCTAAGCGTAACCCATCCTTTAATGTTATAGAAACTATATCAATTATATTGAAAATACAGTTAGATGATTTAAAAATTAGCTAATATATTAAAACCGCCAAACTCATAATGAAGTTGGCGGTTTTATTTTTTGCTTCAAATTTCTTATTGAATATATAATAATTTTTATATTACTATATATAATATATCTTAGAATTACTTTTCTAATCTTTACTTTCTTTTTATAGTTAACTCAAAATAAGGAGATTAATCTGATGAAAAAATTTATTATATTATTAGTTTTATTATCTATAATTATATTGCATCCTTATTGTGGTTCTAGAAGTATTACTATGAATCCTCTTAGAGAAAAAATATTAAATAAAGACTCAAACATAAAAATTAAATCTTGAAACCTATCCACTGATTATTCTATTAATACTACACTAAATGATATTGAGAATTTCAAACTAAATACTGTAATTATTCCAGTAATCATAAATATAAATTCCTTATCTTCTAATGATATGCATATAAACAAATCCAATGAAGAGAAGGCACTAAAGATATTAAATCGCAATATATCTATAATCCTTGAACCTTATCCCTGGATATCTGATGGTATTCTTTATGAAACTGATTGGAACCCTTCCAATATAGACATGTTCTTTTATAATTAGGAAAATAATGTATTAAAAAATCTAATTAACGAGGTTGCTAATCCTTATAATGTTGATGCTGTAATTGTTGCTTCTAACTTTGTACATATGGAACATAATGAAAAGAACTGGTGTAACACTATAGATTATGTAAGAAAATAATATAGAGGTCTTATTACCTATAGAACCTGTTGGTGGTATACTGCTTCTTGGGATAAAAAATCAGTAGATTCTTATAATCAAAAGCTAAACAATGAGTTATTTTCAAAAGTAGATTTTATTTCTATTGCCGCTTACTTTGAGCTTACTAATAATAATACAAATTCTGTTGAAAATCTTGTAAAGTCCATATCCTCTACTCAAAGATATAATAGAAGACAGAATATAAAATTAGCAATTGTCTTTTTTTCTGGGGTATTATCTTTTTATATCTGTTATATATACCTACCTTTTCTGTATTAAGAGATCCTCTAATTGAAGCATCGTCCTCTGTACCAATCTGAAGAAAACTATGCAGAACAATAGCTCCACCTCTGCTTTGCATATATCTTACCGTGTCTGTAAACTCCTTCATTTCATGTAAATCAGTATTGAAATATACAGGCATAAGAACTACTATAAATGGAATTCCTTTATTATATAGGTACTCAGCTATATTTTTAAGTTTGTCATAACTTCCAAGTGGAATTTACATTATCTATTTTTAAATATATTTTTTGATACTTACTATCCTGCTTAAAGCTATCTTGAATGCCATTATTTAAATCTAACTGTAATGAATCCTTAATCCAGTATATTTCCTTATTACTCTTATCTAGGTCAACCTTAAGTAATTTATTATCAATTCCATTCTTAATTTTATAAAAAAATATGTAATCACACTGATATACAAATCCTTGTTTATAATCTTTTATATTGATAATAGTAACAGTATTTTTAAAGGATCCTATGTTTTCCTTCATAGTTATAATAACTTTTAAGTCTTCTTTTTGTATATTTGAATTATCATAAATAATAAGAGTATTGTTTATACCGTTAGTGTATAATTTTTATAGGCAAAAGAGTTAATAAATACTACAAAAAATATAAAAGAGATGCAAAAAGCATCTTTAGTACGTAAATTATCCGTTATAATATTAGTTGACAAGACAAAATATCAAGGTGAATTTACTAATTTATTACAATTTATTATGGTTTAAGCTCTAAAAACTACATCCTCTCTGCTAAACATGTATCTTGCAAATAACAGTGCTGCTACTACGTAAACTATCATCCACCCAAATGTTATGGCAATATGATTATAATTATGTATTCCAACCAATAATTCTTTTATAAGACAAGACGCATTGGCAATGGGAATATTGAAATAATAGCCTTCTATATTCTTAGCATCTTTCATCATTGTTAAATAGGCTAATATCATTCCTACAACCATTACTGGAGAAAGATACGTTTGAGCTTCTTTAAATGATTTAGCATAAATGCTTAATGCCAATTGAATAGCTCCAAAAACCATAGTTAATAGTATTGGGATAAGCATTATAAGCATAAGTGTTCCTAAACTTAAATTTAAGTCTGCTTTACCTGCGGAAGAAAACATTCCATTTTTCTGCTGCATAGCTATAAATAAACTAACTAATGAAGCTAAAGATATTATTATTCCCATAATAGCTATAGAGAAAAGTTTTCCCCAAAGTAATGACATTCTATTTGCCTTTGTAGTTAATAGTGGTTCTAAAGTTCCTCTTTCCTTCTCACCTGCACCTAAATCTGTTGCAGCTGCCATAGTCCCTGTTATCGCATAGATAATTAGTAATAATGGTACTAACATTACAATCATCATCTTACCAATTCCACTTTCTTTTTTCTCCACAGTATCTTCTACTATATTTACAGGACTTAGAATCTCAGGGTTTATATTTTTTTCTGTCAGTCTTTTTGATACTATTCCCTTTGAATACTCATCTATATACGATTTAACAATTGACACCGCCATAGATGCATTTTCACTTGAATTATCATATGACATAACTACCTTAGATGGTGTTTCATCAGTTACATTTTTATCTAAATCTTTTGGTATACTTATTGCCACTAGTATTTTACCATTCTTTATATCATTATTTATATCTGTTGAATTTATAATCTTTATATTTTTTTGTGCCTTAACAAATTTTGTAAGATTACTGTTACCTTTATCCACTATATTTATTGCTATATTATTTTGTACCTTTTGAGCATTCTCATTAGAAGCTTTTCCTATAAAAAATGATAGCAGAGGAAGGACAATTAAAGGGATCAGGATACTTAATATTAATGTTTTTCTGTCTCTAAACATATCTAATAATTCTTTTCTCAATACTATTGCTACTACATTACTTTTCATTTCCTTCACCTACCAAATTCATAAATATTTCTTCCATGTCATCATTCTTATATTTCTCTTTAAACTGTTTTATAGTTCCCTCTTCTAGAATTTTTCCTTTATGTATTATAATAATTTTATCACATAACTTTTCAACCTCTGACATTGTATGACTAGAAAATATTATGGCCTTATTATCTCTTTTACACTTTAAAATAAAGTCTTGTACAATTCTAGCTGCTGTTACATCTAAGCCAGCAGTTGGTTCATCAAATAGTACTACAGAAGGATTATGCACTATAGATCTTGCAATAGCTACTTTTTGCTTCATTCCTCTAGAAAACTTTCCTACTCTTCTATCTATATATTCATGCATATCTAAATTCTTAGCCAATTTGTCTATGCTTTCATCTGCCTCTTTTCTTGACATTCCATTAAGCTCTGCAAAATATCTTATATTTTCTCTACCTGTAAGTCTATCATATAGTCCAACTTCTCCACCAAATAATATACCAGTTTCCCCTCTTACTGTTTCAGGTTCCTTATTAATATTATATCCATTTACGATAGCTGTTCCTCCTGTAGACTTTAACATTGTAGCTAATAGTCTTAGTGTAGTGGTTTTTCCAGCCCCATTTTCACCTAAAAGGCCTACTATTTCGCCATCATTCACCTTAAAATTAATATTATCTACAGCTTTTACCTTTTTAAAGGCTTTACTTAGATTATTCACGTCTATCATTTACATATCATCCTTTCCCTTTAATCTATAATAGCAGTAATCCTAAATATTTAAGTATTGACGGATCGTTGCTAGGAATACCTTTACTAAAATAACATATTTTCATGATTGTATTATTATATCACATATATTGGTATTTAATGTTGTAAAACTATAGTACTACTACTATTAAGTATCCAAAGAAATCCCTGATGCTATATAGGATTAACGCCAAATACTTTCTAATACATTGAAAATGATTGTTGCATAATTATTAATTTTTTGATATTATAGATTAATTATATGACAAAATTTTTTCTAACTTTAATAATAAATTCATAATAAAATACTTACACTATTTTGGAGGGTAATAAATTGGAAAACATTATTGTAGCAAAATTTGGTGGCAGTTCTTTAGCAGATGCTCATCAATTTGAGAAAGTAAAAAATATTGTAGAAAATAACCCAGAAAGAAAATACATTGTACCTTCAGCACCAGGTAAAAGACATGGTAAAGACTATAAAATAACAGATCTTCTGTACCTTTGTAATACTCATATACAACAAGGTATACCTTTTGACGATGTATTCAACATTATATCTGAAAGATATAAAGAAATAGTTCAAGAGTTATCTAGAAGATGTGATCGCATGCAAGATCTTGATATAGAACATTATTTGACTACAATTAAAAATGCAATTTCTGAAGGTGCATCTTCAGATTATACTGCAAGTCGTGGAGAGTACTTAAATGGTGTAATACTTTCAACTCTTTTAGGTTACGAATTTATAGATCCTGCAGATATGATTTTATTTGATGAACATGGTTGCCTAGATTCAGAAGCTACTCAAAAATCTGCACAAGAGAGATTGTCTAAAGTAGAGAAGGCTGTAATTCCAGGTTTCTATGGTTCACAATGTGAAGGTCAATGTGAAAAACATATAAAAACTTTTTCTCGTGGCGGATCAGATATTACTGGAGCTATAGTTGCCCGTGCAGTAAATGCTTCTCTATATGAAAACTGGACTGACGTTTCAGGCTTTTTAATGGCAGATCCAAGAATAGTTACCAGTCCACGTCCGATAAAAACAATAACTTACAGAGAACTTAGAGAACTATCTTACATGGGTGCTACGGTATTACATGACGAATCTGTTTTCCCAGTAAGAGAAGCTGGTATTCCAATAAATATAAAGAATACTAATTTACCACAAGATCCTGGAACATTAATTGTTAGTGATGATAAGTCAACAAATACTTTTGGCACTATAACAGGAATTGCAGGTAAAAAAGACTTTACTGTAATAACTATAGAAAAAAATCTTATGAATAATGAACTTGGTTTCTGTAGAAAATTACTATCTATTCTAGAAACAAATGGAGTAGTATTTGAAAGCATGCCTGCTGGTATAGATTCTGTATCTCTAGTAATTGCAGATTCACAAATAAAAAATAAATTAGAAGACATAATCCATGAGATAAAGCGACAATGTAATCCTGATTCTATAGAAGTGTTACCAAATATGGCTTTAGTGGCTACTGTTGGACAAGGAATGTCTCAATCAAAAGGTATTGCTGCAAAAGTATTTGATGCTCTTGGCCAAAACAATGTAAATATAAGAATGATCAATCAAGGTTCTAGTGAAATCAACATAATAGTAGGAGTTGAGAACAACGACTTTGAAAAAGCTATCAGATCTATTTATGAAGTGTTTATGTAAAATCTATAATAAATTTATATATAAAAGTATCAATAAATATAGAAACCTATAATAAATTCTTATTAATCCTTGTACAACTAAAAGAATAAGCAATAAAAAATAGTAGTAGTTAAACTAAATACTACTACTACTATTTTATTTACTT
>NZ_BAEV01000145.1 GCF_000246895.1 Clostridium arbusti SL206
AATATAAATATAATTCATACATTTGAAATATTAAAAAATAAATAAGCAAATAAGAGTAATAGTTAATGAGGGCTATTAAATATGAGATATAGAGAGTTAAATACCTTAAATGGGTAAATTACAACAAAAATATCGAAATATCATAGTTCCATTAAAAATAACTTAGATATATAATTTAGATATTGTAATTAGATAGTAGGTGAAATTATTATATGGATACCGAAGTTAAAAATATATTAAATAAGATTATTTCGTTTGATATTATCATTGCCATAATAGTTGGAATTCTTTCCTCAATAATATTTAAATCATATACATATATGATAATTATAGGATTGTTAATGGCTGCTTTAAACTTGATATTGAATTCCATTATTACTACATATGCATTTAAAGATAAAGTAAATAGAATTCTTGGACCTTTAGGGTCTGTAGTTAGGATTATTCTTACAGCCAGTATAGTAATACTGATTTGTAAAAATAATAGATTTAATTTTGTAGCTTTTTTTATAGGCTATACTTTACACTACATTTCAATTGTTTTTTATGGAATCACAATTAAAAATCAGAAAGGGAGTGATTAAGATGGATTCAGAAACAATATTTAATTTACATTTAGCTAACCACGTGTTTGCAGTCACAACAAGTATTGTTACACAGTGGGTAATAATGGCTATAATAATAGTTTTAGCTATAATTTTAACGAGAAATATAAAAACTATTCCGAGCAAGACACAAAGTGTCGTAGAAATATTTGTAGAAACAATAGATGGTTTAATAAAGTCTAATATGGGTGACAATTTTAAAAGTTTTGTACCTTTTATTGGAACATTAGCTATATTCCTATTCTTTCTAAATTTAACAGGCTTAGTTGGAGTAGATCCTTCAACTAAAGATATAAATGTTACTGCAGCTTTTGCTATAATGAGTTTTGTAGTAATTCAAGCCACTTCTATTAAGAGAATAGGGGTTGGAGGATATCTTAAATCATATTTACAGCCATTTGCACCAATGATTATCATGAATGTAATTGAGAAAATTACATTGCCTTTATCATTATGCTTAAGACTATTTTGTAATATGCTTGTAGGAGTTATGATAATAGGATTGATTTATACTGGTTTAAATCATTTTGCCTTTGGAATTCCTATTATAGCTCATGGATTCTTCGATTTATTTGATGGTATTATTCAAATGTATGTATTTGTAATGCTTACAATGGTATATACTAAAATGGCTATAAGTGAAGAATAATTTTAATAATAAACTACACCTGAATATATGGTAGTAGATATTATAAATTGAATTTTACATTTTTGATTTTAAGGAGGAAGAAAAATGAATATTGATGCTCAAACATTTTTACATGGTATGTTAGCTATAGGTGGAGGTTTAGCCGCAATTGGATGTCTTGGTGGTGGTGTTGGTATAGGTACTGTTTCAGGAAAAGCAGTTGAAGCTATAGCAAGACAACCAGAAGCAAAAGGTGATATAATGTCAACAATGATTTTAGGTATAGCATTTGCCGAAGTTACTTCTTTATATGCTTTGATTGTTGCAATTATATTGATTTTTGTAAAATGGTAATAAGCAAATAAACATATTTTTATAAAAATAAGCCTGAAGGGAGGCTTTTGAGTATATGAGTGGAAATTTATTTACTTTTTTTGCGACAATAGTTAACTTTATAATTCTTTTAGTTATACTAAAATTTGTACTTTTCAAAAGGGTTACAAAAGCAATTGATACTAGACATAATAAAGTAAAAGAAACAATAGACAAAGCAAACAGTGATAGAGAAGAAGCTAAGACCTTAAAAATTCAGACTGAAAAGAATCTAACAGATTCAAAAGCTAAAGGTAAGACTATAGTAGAAGAGTATAAGGGAAAAGCTGAAAAATTATCACAGGACATTAAGAAGGAAGCTTCAAATGAGGCTGAACTTATAATGGAAAGAGCTAAAAAAGAAGTAGAAAGAGAAAAAGAAAAAGCAGAAGATGAGCTAAAGAAAAAAGTAGTTGATCTTGCTGTAATTTTGTCTTCAAAGGCATTAGAAAAAGATATAAATGAAAAAGAGCATAGAAGACTTATCGAAGATTTTATAACTAAGGTAGGTATGTGATATGTATGAATACTTAGATAGGAGATATGCTGCTGCATTATATAAAATTGCTTCAGCAAAAAATAAGACTAAAGAATATATAGAAGATTTAAAGCAAATTAATGAGTTCATTAACAAAAATAAAGAGCTTAATCAAGTAATAAATAATCCTAAAATAAGTACTTCAAAGAAAAAAGAAGTTTTTATAAATATCTTTAAAGGTAATATAGATGCTGAATTACTTTCTTTTTTACTCATATTAATTGACAAGAAAAGAATTGACGAGCTTACGGAAATTATTGTTCAAATGGAAAAAGTGGATTTGGAGAATCATAATCAAATCATAGCAGAGGTAAAAACTGTGATTCCATTAAACGATAGTGAGAGAACTTCTTTAGTAGATAAACTAAAAGCCAAATATAATAAATCAATAATTTTAAAAGAAATTGTTGATGAAAGTATTATTGGTGGAGTTTACGTTAGAATTGGCGATGATGTTATTGATGGAACTATTAAAAATAAACTTGAAGAAATGAAAAAATTAATGCTTATAAGAGGATAGGGGTGAGCCTATGAACATAAAACCTGAAGAAATAACCTCAATTATAAAAAAGCAGATTGAGGGTTATGAAAATAAAGTAGAATCTGTAGATTCAGGTACTATAATTCAAGTAGGCGATGGTATCGCTAGAGTATATGGCTTAGAAAACTGTATGGCTGGAGAACTTCTTGAATTTCCGAACAATGTATACGGAATGGTTATGAATCTTGAACAAGATAACGTAGGTTGTGTTCTACTTGGTGATGAAGAGGGAATAAAAGAAGAAGATGTAGTAAAGAGTACTGGTAGAGTAGTGGAAGTACCAGTTGGCGAAGAGATGATTGGAAGAGTTGTTAATGGTCTAGGTATATCTATTGATGGAAAAGGCCCAATAAGGACTAGTGAAACTAGACCAGCTGAAACTATAGCACATGGTGTTATTGAAAGAAAATCAGTTAATGAACCTCTTCAAACAGGTATAAAGGCAATCGATTCAATGATTCCCATAGGAAGAGGTCAAAGAGAGCTTATTATAGGTGATAGACAAACGGGTAAAACTGCTATAGCTATTGATACTATAATAAATCAAAAGGGAAAAGACGTTATTTGTATTTATGTTGCTATAGGACAAAAACAATCAACTGTTGCACATATTTATAATACATTTACACAAAAGGGAGCTATGGATTATTCAATTATTGTATCAGCTTCAGCATCTGATGCCGCTCCACTACAGTTTCTTGCTCCATATACTGGTGTAACTATTGGTGAATATTTCATGGATCAAGGTAAAGACGTGTTAATAGTATATGATGATTTAAGTAAGCATGCTGTTGCTTATAGAACTATGTCATTATTATTAAGAAGACCGCCAGCAAGAGAAGCTTATCCAGGAGATGTTTTCTATTTGCATTCAAGACTTCTAGAAAGAGCTGCTAAGTTGTCAGATAAATTAGGTGGAGGTTCAATAACGGCACTTCCAATAATTGAGACACTTGCAGGCGACGTTACTGCATATATACCTACAAATGTTATATCAATAACAGATGGACAGATATTCCTTGAGTCAGAGTTATTCTTTGCAGGACAGAGACCGGCAGTTAACTCAGGTATATCAGTTTCAAGAGTTGGTGGTAGTGCACAGATTAAAGCTATGAAACAAGTTTCTGGAACTCTTAGACTTGAACTTGCACAGTATAGAGAACTTGCAGCTTTCGCACAGTTTGGTTCAGACCTGGATAAAGAATCTAAAAAGAGACTTGAAAAGGGTAAGAGACTTTTAGAAATATTTAAACAAGATCAATATCAACCAGTGTCTGTAGAAAAACAAGTGATTATAATCTATGCATGTGTAGAGGAATATCTAATGGATATTGAAGTAAGCAAGATAAAGGAATTTGAAAAAGGACTATTAGATTATATGGATACACACCATAAAGAAGTTGGTGAAGCTATACTTACAAAAAAAGCATTGGATGATGAACTTAAAAAAGATCTTAATAGTGCAATAGAAGAATATAAAAAAGTATTTTTAGCAGAGGTGTAATTTACCTTACCTTTGCGGGAGGTGAAATATGGCAGCAGGACTTATTGTAATAAAAAGAAGAATTAAGTCTATAACTAATACTAGAAAAATAACAAAAGCCATGGGACTTATAGCCACCTCTACATTAAGGAAATCCAGAAAAAATTTGGATGCA
This sequence comes from Clostridium arbusti SL206, assembly GCF_000246895.1. Lineage (GTDB taxonomy): Bacteria > Bacillota > Clostridia > Clostridiales > Clostridiaceae > Clostridium_I > Clostridium_I arbusti. The sequence continues at coordinate 4,343 of NZ_BAEV01000145.1, forward strand.
AATTTAGATTATTATGATTCCTTTGAAGATATAATGAAAACAATAGCTAGTGGCGTAATGGGGAAAAATATTTATACTACTGGTAATGACAGCAAAAAGAAATTATATATAACTATGACTTCCGATGCTGGACTTTGTGGAGGATTTAATGGAACTGTTGTAAATGCAGCAGTGAAGGAAATATCTAAAGATAGAGAAAATTCACTTATAATGTCTGTAGGTCAAAAGGGAAGAGGATATTTCAGAAGATTAAACTATGATACAATAGCAGAATATGTGGATATCCAAAATGAACCTACATTGACAGAAGCTAAGACAATATCAGAACATGCTTTAAGTCTTTATAATAATGGAGAAATTGGTGAAATAAATATAGTTTACACAAAATTTATTTCCACTGTAAAACAGGATGTAATAATAAAAAAGGTACTGCCATTTGATATGAAGGAGATAAAATATGATGGTTCAACTGAATTTGAGCCTGAGGCCAATGAATTAATAGACGGTATAGTAGGCATACATTTGAAGTCTCAAGTATTTAATTTCTTATTGAATTCAAAAGCAGGAGAACAGGCATCTAAAATGACTGCTATGGATAGTGCTACAAAAAATGCCAATGATTTATTGGATGCTTTAAATCTAAAATACAATAGAATTAGACAGAGCGCAATCACTCAAGAAATAAGTGAAATAGTTTCAGGAGCAGAAGCTCAGAAATAAGGAGGGAAACTCATGCCAGAACATATAGGTAAAGTTGTTCAGGTAATAGGACCTGTTATAGATATAAGATTTACTAGTGAAAGCCTTCCTAATATATATAATGCAGTAGAGGTAAGTATGGGAGACAAAAAGCTTATAGCTGAAATTGAACAGCATATAGGTGATGATGTAGTAAGAGCTATATCTATGGAACCAACTGATGGCTTAAGAAGAGGGGCAGAAGTAGTGGATACTGGAAAACCAATTTCAGTTCCAGTAGGAAGACCAGTTTTAGGACGTCTCTTTAATGTATTAGGAAAGACAATTGATGAAGCAGGAGATTTTAAGGATGAAGAATATTATCCTATACACAGATTACCACCTACTTTTGAAGAACAATCAGTAGTACCTGAGATGTTTGAAACAGGTATAAAAGTAGTAGACCTACTTGCACCTTATCAAAAAGGTGGTAAGATTGGACTATTTGGAGGAGCTGGTGTTGGTAAAACAGTTCTTATCCAGGAACTTATTAACAACATAGCAAAAGAACACGGTGGATTATCAGTATTCACAGGTGTTGGAGAGAGAACAAGAGAAGGTAATGATCTTTATTACGAAATGAAAGAATCTGGAGTTATAGATAAAACAGCTTTGGTATTCGGACAAATGAATGAGCCACCTGGTGCTAGAATGAGGGTTGCACTTACAGGTCTTACAATGGCTGAAAAGTTTAGAGATGAAGGCCAGGATGTGCTTCTATTTATTGATAACATATTCAGATTTACACAAGCTGGTTCAGAAGTTTCAGCTTTACTTGGAAGAATACCTAGTGCCGTTGGTTATCAGCCAACACTAGCCACTGAAATGGGTGCTCTTCAAGAGAGAATAACTTCAACAAAGCATGGCTCAATAACATCTGTTCAAGCAGTGTATGTTCCAGCAGATGATTTAACAGATCCAGCACCAGCTACAACATTTACTCATCTTGATGCTACAACAGTTTTATCAAGATCTATATCAGAACTTGGTATTTATCCTGCTGTTAGTCCACTTGAATCTAGTTCAAGAATACTTGATCCAAATATAGTTGGGCAAGAGCATTATGATGTAGCAACTAAAGTAAAACTTGTTCTTGAAAGATATAATGAACTTCAAGATATAATAGCAATACTTGGTGTAGATGAGTTATCAGAAGAAGATAGAGCAGTTGTTAATAGAGCAAGAAGAATCCAAAGATTTTTATCTCAGCCATTTTCTGTTGCAGAACAGTTCACTGGTATGCAAGGTAAATTTGTTACTATAAGTGATACTATAAAAGGTTTTAAGGAAATACTTGAGGGTAAATGCGATGACTTACCTGAAGCAGCATTCTTATTTGTAGGTACTATAGAAGAAGCAAGAGAAAAAGCTAAGTCCATGATGGAAAGCTAAAAAGGAGTGATTTTGTATGTCATCTAAAATAAAATTAAGCATACTAACTCCTACGGAAAAATTCTATGCTGGTGATATATCTGAAGTAAATACTTCTACGATGACTGGTGACATAGGAATACTTCCGGAGCATAGTTCTTTTATAGGATTATTAAAACCTACTGTAACAAAATTTAAAATTGAAGATGGAAGTGAAAAGTCTTTATTTACTTCTACCGGTATAGTTAAAGTTACCAAAGAAGAAATACAGATTATAGTTGATGATGCAGAGTGGCCTGAAGAGATAGATGTAGATAGGGCAGCAAAGGCTAAAGAAAGAGCAGAGGAAAGATTACACAAACATGACCCTAAAACTGACTCTAAAAGAGCTGAAATCGCCCTTCAAAGGGCAATTGCAAGAATTAGAACTAAAGGTATGTAAAAAANATATNTNTNTATATAATATATATTATTATTATTATTATTATATATATATATATATATATATATA
>NZ_BAEV01000144.1 GCF_000246895.1 Clostridium arbusti SL206
ATAGTTTAGTATTTAATACATTTTCAATTTCTTTTATTACCATAGGTGAAGTATTACTCATAGTTGCAATTCTATAAGCCACTTCACCCTGAAGCTCTTCTGGTAGTGAGGACAGTATTTGACCTGCCTTATCTGACTGAAGATAACAAAGTATTAAGGCTATAGTCTGAGGATGCTCACTATTAATTACATTCAACAATTGATGAGCATCCGCCTTTCTTGCAATAGAAAAAGGTCTATACTGTTCTGTAGCTTCCACTACTTTTTCCAGTATCTCCTTTGCTCTTTGATTTCCAAGTGCCTTTGAAAGTAGATCCCTTGCATAGTCTATTCCACCTTCAAGTAAATACTCTTTTGCTCTATTCATTTCTATAAACTCTGAAAGTATTTCCTGTCTTTGTTCTTTGGTAACAGAAGTCATATTTGCAATTTCATAGGTAATCTTTTGTATTTCTCTTTCAGGAAGCTTTTTTATTATTCCTGCAGATGTTTCAGGGCCTAAAGTTATGAACAGTATAGCGGCCTTTTGTACTCCAGTTAATTTCTTATCGCTAGCCATATACTATATCACCTCTCATTTTCCGAAAGCCAGGCCTTAACAACATCAGCAACCTGATCTGGTTTAGTACTAGCATATTTTTTAATTTCACTTTCCATATGTGATTTTTCATCTTCATGTTCAAACTCTATTGGATCATATTTAACTTGTTCTTTTGGAACTATAGTATCGTCAATTACAGTATCAATTCCAGTAGTCTCTTCTTCCTCAGCCTCTGCTTCAGCTTTAGCCTTTCTTCTCTTTTTAACTAAGAATACTACCCCACCAATAATTGCCGCTGCAGCGGCTGCGGCACCTATACCAATCTCAGTATAAAGTTTCCTTCTCTGCTGCTGTTGAGTTTCCTGATTCATTTGATCTATAGCTTTCTGAGCATTGTCTTGAAGTGTAGTATCAAATTTCATTCCCTCAACACTTATACTATCTCCTCTTTGCTGATTAATGCCTGCTGCCTGACTTACTATATTATTTATAGAAGCCTGCTCAGCAGCACTTATATTTGTTTCATCTACTACTACAGAAACTGTTAATCTATTTATATTTCCAGGTGCTGATTGAGTCTTAGTTTCAACTCTATTTGTATCATAATTTTTAGTGGTATCAGTACTGGTAGAAGTACCACTATTGTTATTATTAGTTATTTGATTAGCATTATTGTTATTATCATTTGGACTTCCACTAGTAGCAGCACTTCCTCCATTGCTACTACTAGTAGTTTCATGTTCACTTATCACTGTTGGATTACTTATAGTAGTAGAAGTCTGCTGATTTGAATCAAAATTCATATCTGCATGAACCTGTACTTTAACCCTATCTTTACCATAGATAGGTGCTAACTGATTTAATACCTTTTCCTGAAGCTCTTCTTCTGCCTTACTTTCTATATCACTTCTTGCAGCAGTAGTTGCAGACACATCTTGATTATCACTATTATTATTTATATCACTACTTAGTAAAGTCATATTGTCATCTACTACTTGTACGTCATTTGGTGATAAGTTTTTAACTCCACCAGCTACAAGAGATACAATTGCCTTAACTTGATTTTTTGTTAGTTTTTGCCCTGATTTCATTTTTAAAAATACAGAAGCTTTAGCGGGTGATCCATCTCTAACAAAAACTGAATTATCTGGCATAACTATCTGAACCCTTGCATTATCAATTTGTGGAAAACCCTTAATGGTCCTTTCTAGTTCTCCCTCTATTGCCCTTTGATACTGCACATTGAACTGCTGATCCGTCATTCCTAGTTGACTACTATTATCAAATACTTCAAATCCTACACTGCCACCCTTTACAGAAGTAGCATACTGTAGTCTTAAATCATCCACTTGATTTTCTGGAACATAGATAGTATTTGTACTTGAATCCACCTTATATTCCACTTTATCTGACTTCAACTTATTTATAATTGTAGCAGAATCGTTGGTGTCCATATTTGAAAACAGCACTCCATACTTTGTTTTGCTGGCAGTTATTCCAAAGGCCGTTATTGCAGCTATTATTCCAACAACTAATATAGCGATTACTATCTGTTTAGTTCTACTTGTTCCTAACCATTTATCTTTAATTTTGCCAAAAATCTCTGAAAGCTTACTCATCTTATGCACTCCCTACATTACACTTGCATTCTGTTTAATTCCTGGTATGCCTCCACAATTTTATTTCTCATCTGAACTGCTAATTGCAAAGACATCTGCGCCTCTTGTGTTGAAAGCATAACTTGGTGCACATCTACATCATCACCTGATATAAATTGATTAGTAATATTATCTGCACTTACCTGCTTATCATTAACCCCATCCAGTTTATCTTTTAGTATAGATGAAAAATCTAATCCACCATTATTATCTGTATTTACATTGTTATTTGTGTTTGAACCAACCATACTATCTAAATTACTTATTACACTGTTTGGAATGAATTGATTTACGTTCATAATTTATCGCCTCTACTTTCCGATTTGTAGTGCAGAAGAAAACATACTCTTTGCTGCACCAATAGCACTTACATTAGCTTCATATGCCCTGGTGGAAGATATTAGATCCGCCATTTCATTCAATACATCTACATTTGGCATAGAGACGTAACCATCAGCATTTGCATCTGAATTGCTTGGATCATAAACCTGTTTAAATGCTGAATTATCATTTACAATCCTCACTGCCCTAACACCTTTTAACTGATTCTCATATTGTCCTGTCTGAGAATTGAGTTCCTTATCCAAATTTTCTTGAAATACAGCTATTTTTCTTCTATAAGGTTGTCCAGTTTCTTCCGTTCTCGTAGTATCCACATTAGCTATATTTGAGGAAATTGTATCCATTCTAAGTCTTTCAGCAGAAAGACCACTAGAACTAATGTTTAAAGCATTAAAAACTCCCATAAAGATTAATTACCTCCTCCAGTTATTACATACTTTTTCATAGAAATTCTACTGCTTGCCTGATTTACTAATGCCTCATACATTAAAGTATTTTGTGCTTGATTAGACATTTCAGAATCGATATCTACATTGTTTCCATCAGTTCTCATACTTGTAGATGTATCCTTTTTAACAGTAATTTCTCCAAAACCACTTCCATCATCCATATGTAAAGTGTTATCCTTCTTCATAGATATATTGTCCATACTATTCTTAAGAGTATCTTCAAAGGTTACGTAACTTCTCTTGTATCCTGCAGTATTAATATTTGCCACATTATTAGCTATAGCCTTGCTCCTGGTACTAGATGCATCTAATGATTTTTTAATTAAATTATATGTAAACCGTCCTTGATAAATGCTATCAATTGACATAACTTATCATCTCCTATTCTATCATAAAATTTCTTATTGCAATTAAATTTTTAAATATATATTATTTATTATATAATAATTTATATTACTTAATAATACAACAGAGCTTCTTAGGTAAATTTTTCATATTGTTTATATACATTTTAAACTCAAATAATATTATTATTAAAATTCAAATTAAATACATATAAGTATTATAGTAAACTTTTATTAATTATTCCATAATATTATTTAAAATTGTATAAAAGTAAACAAGAATTTACATATATATATTATTTTCTCTATTTAAAATTTAATTGTTTATTAAATATTTTATCACATTAATGTATATTTAAACACAATAAACACTTGAACTAAAAAAAGATTTTATATTACAAATTAATAAAGATTTTATTAAAAATAATAAGAGTATATTGCGGAAAAGCAATATACTCTTATTACACACATATTAAACTTAATTATTTTATTAAAATTGTACAAATAAATTATCTTGACCTAACCTGACTCAATATATTAAGTATATCCTGAGGGAATTTATTAGTCTGAACCATTATAGATATACCCGCACTAACCAATATTCCAGATTTTGAATATTCCATCATTTCAGTAGCTATATCTGCATCACTTATACTGCTATCTGCTTCTTCCATCTTGTCTGATATTTCATTAGTGTTATTATAAGTATCATTAAATCTGTTTTCTATACCACCATATACACTTCTAGCATGTACTACACTATTTATGGATGCATCCACCAAGCTTAAATTTTCATCTACAGAATTATTAGTTAAATCCAAACTATCTAAAGTATTTCCTGTAGAATCCTGAATGGATGTAGTGACATTAAATCTTGGGACTACCACTGTATCACCTGGATCTGCATCTGTAGCTGCTGTTATTTTAGAAGATGGCTTATTATTATCATAATAGCTTCCATCCGCTGAGGTAGCATTCAAAAGCTTAACGCCATTAAATTCAGTATTATTAGCTATATCATTAATACTCTTCTTAATCTGATCTATTTCCAATTGAATATTTTTCTTATCATTATCTGTTAAACTTCCACTACCAGAAGATACAACAAGTTCTCTCATTCTCTGAAGATTATCACTTATATTACTAAGACCACCTTCTGCAGTTTGAAGCATACTTACTCCATCCTGAGAATTCTTTGCTCCAGCCTGAAGTCCTCTTATTTGCATATTCATTTTCTCACTTTTAGCTAAGGCATTTGGATCATCTTGTGCACTATTTATTTTTTTACCAGAAGTTAGTCTATTTAAAGCCGTACTTTGACTATTAAGACTTTTTGTATAAGCATAATATATATTTAATGATGCTAAATTATGACTTAATCTCATTTTATCAACCCCACGTTCAACGTTATTCTATTAATCATAATTATCGAAGTATTTGTATTAATCTTTAGTAGTAAATATACAAAGGCTACTTTTAATTTAACAATACACTTCAGCATATTATTGTGAGTTTTTTATTCTGTCCATATATTCTAACTGTGAAAAAATACAGCCACAATAGGATTGACGATATAGGCTATACTCTTTAGATAAATCTACAGAACATTTATAACCATTATTCTTCTTAAAATCAGAATTAAGAAATTTTACATTATACTTATTCTCTAATTCCAAACCAATCTCATTCAACTTCGCTGCATTTTTCATAGGACTTATTGTAAGAGTAGTTGTAAAATAATCAAAATCATTTGCTTTAGCATACTCAGCAGCTCTATCTAATCTCAGCTCATAACAATGATAGCAACGTTCGCTACCTTCCCCCATTTTTTCATAACCTTTAACAGCATCATAAAAAAGCTGGCTTTCATGTTCAGTTCCTACCACATTGTAATAAAATCCCATTTCCTTTATAAGTCTAATTTGCTCTTCTAATCTTCTTATATATTCACTCTCAGGGTAAATATTAGGATTAAAGAATAACACTTCTATATGAAAATACTGAGACAAAAATTTAAGCACATAAGAACTACAAGGTGCACAACAACTATGTAATAATAATCTTGGTCTTTTATTTTCATAATTTATTTTACTTATTTCTTCTAACATTATTTTATGATAATTTTCTTTCATTTCTTCTCTCACCCCACTTGTCTCGTATATATTTTACCACATTACATAGCTCTTTAAACACATAAAAATAACCTACTATAATGTACATTGTACTTTAGTAGGTTTTATGTATTTTTTATTTTCAAGACAAGCTTTAATTAACTAACCATTAAGAAATGTTATTTTACTGCCTTTAATTTAACTATATCCGAATAATTTTTAGCTGTTATTAATTCTACGTTAGTCAAATCATCCTTTATACTTTTTAAACCATCTCTTGTCTCAGTTCTAAATTCCGTAAGTTCTGCTGTATGATCATATATTGCATCAAGTTTATTCTCTATATTACAAAGTCTCTTATTAGTTTCATTTTGCCCTGTCTTTAATTCTTTTATATCGTCTTGCATTAAACCTACATCATTCTTTAACGAACCTACATCACTCTTCATTGAAGTTATATCACTTCTCATTAACTTTAATAGTTCAAGTATTTCTTTATCCAAATGAATCACCTCTTTTTATAAATAAATTTTTATCTATTATAAGTATTTACGAGAACACATGTTCTTATACCTGTAATTACATATTTTCTATCTTTATTTTATCAGAATTTTTTATCTTATACCATACTAAATTATATTCTAGAGACTGTTATATTTTTTTCTTCCTCTGGACGTAATTTTAATTTTAAATTTTTAACGTCATAATAAATATTTGTTTCTAATCATACCTAAAAAACTTAAGAACAGCTGCTTATTGCTACTTTTATCTACCTCATCTATCATAAGTATTACTTTTTTATTAACCTTTATGCCAAACTTTGTTATAGCTCTTGATAAGTCATTAAAGATATGAACTTTGGTCTTTTGTTCTTCCAAAAACTTAGCTAAATACTCATAATTCATAAACAAACTATTAGCTAATATTTATAAAAACTCCTCTACAAATCTCTATTCTTCTACAAAAATTAAATCTCTTACACCTTCAAAACTTATTGATATATTTTGGCTAAACTAATCGTTTATTATTATAAATCTGATTTTTTTTACAAATTATGCAGGAAACATCAAATTATTGTAGAATATATAAATTGTAGTTAATAAATTACTAATATTATATGGAGGCGATTAAAATGGAAAGTATTAAAAAATCATTAACATCAAAAGTAATGAAAGTTGTAGGTTCTGTATCTTTATTTTTAGGAGCACTAGTTATAGTACCAACATCTACTTTAAGTTCACATCAACCAAAATGTCCTGATGAATTTCTAAAATAAAAAATTTCATAAAGGTCACAGATAAAAATTTTATCTGTGACCTTTATGAAAAATTATAAATATTAGAAATAAAGGAGACATTATATGGATTCTATAAGAGAAATAGTGCTAGATACTATTGAAGCTTTGCTTCTTTTAGGCGTTTTTGAAGCATTATATAACAGAAAAGGATTTATAATAGAGAATAAATTAAAGTCATTTTTATTTTGTATCTTATTTGTATTTGTATCTTATTTAAGTACATTTTATATGGTTAATACTTATCATTCACTTTTTTTGTACATATTTGATATTTTACTACTAGCCTATATTACAAAAATAAAACTATTTTC
>NZ_BAEV01000143.1 GCF_000246895.1 Clostridium arbusti SL206
GAATTAAGAACTTGCTTCAATGTATTATTGTAAGTATATATTCTGAATCTTTAACTATAGGAACTACTAGTCTCTCTTATAAACCCCAGACTTTCCACCACTCTTTTCCATAAGCATAATATCTTTAATGACCATTCCCCTATCTATAGCCTTACACATATCATATATTGTAAGTGCCGCAGCCGACACTGCTGTTAGAGCCTCCATTTCTACCCCTGTCTTACCTACAGTTTTAGTTGAACAAGTTATACCCACCTTATTCTCTTCAAAATCCAATTTAAAACTTATATCACATCCTGTAATAAATATAGGATGACACATTGGAATAATACTAGAAGTAGATTTGGCGGCCATTATTCCTGCTACTTGCGCTACAGATAACACATCTCCCTTTTTTATAGTGCCTTCCCTTATCTTTTCAAGGGTTTCTTTCTTCATATAAATACTTCCCGTAACTATAGCCTCTCTTTCAGTCTCAGCTTTTGCTCCTACGTCTACCATTTTAGCTCTTCCTTCATCATTTATGTGAGTAAATTCCATATTATTTCCTCCTACTATTGTAAAATAAGCTTTAAATATATTCTTTCATAGTAAATCTGACTATGTCAATGGTAAATTCATATACTCTATTTACATCTTCAAATAAAGACTCTATTTATTTACATTCTTAATTAACCACTTTATAAATTAATTTTGCCAATTCACCACTTTTAAATTTATTTCTATATTATAATCTTTAAAATTGCTATATTAAAATTTATTATACATAATACAACTAATTGTATACACATTAAAATATAAAGCTAAAAAGCCCAGGCACAATTAAAACTGAACTGCACTTAGGCTTTTAAACTTTATATTTATTTTATAGTATAATTAATATCTAATGACAAGATTAAATCAATACAGCTTTTGAAGTTGCTGGAGGTGTATTCCTGCTCTTATTAACTAAGATTTCTCCATCTACAACTACCATGGAAACTCCAGGTAAATCCCCAGCTTCTAAGGCTTCTAAGCTATCTTTACCTACAGAACCCATAGGTGTATCCATTATTACAAAATCAGCTTCTTTTCCTTTCTCAATTAGCCCTACATTTAGTCCAAAAATCTTTGCCGTATTTCCTGTTGCAAAGCATAGTGCTTGTGCTGCTGAAACTTCTGATTCTGAAGCAATATAGGATATTGAACGCAATATTCCAAGTGGAATAATTCCTGATCCTGAAGGTGAATCATTTCCAAGAATTACTCTTCCCAGTTCACCATTCCTGCAAGCTTCATTTGCTACATGCTTCATTATTTTAAAATTACCACACTGCACTAATTCTAAAGCATATTTTGTATCATTTATTAATTTATTAACTTCTTCTACAGAAATCGCTGTTGGTCCTCCATTTAAATGAGATATTATGTCTGGATCTGTATCCATAACATTTTGAGCAGTAATAGTACTACTGCCAGGTATAGATGTTCCTCCTGTATGCATCATAACTTTAAATCCATATTTTCTAGCCCATTTTACCATAGGCCCTGCTACCTCTGGAGTATTTGCTGAACCAAGTCCAATTTCCCCAACTATCCATACTCCTTGTTTTTGTAATTCTTCAAAGTCTTTTTCCTGTAGACCTTTTTCTAAAATCAATGCACCTCCATGAAGCTTAACTCCACCAGGTCTAGCATTTTCTGAACTCTTATGTGCTAGTACAGCTAAAGCTTTTGTACCTTCTACATCTTTTGGTCTTCCAGGTGTATGACATTCTCCAGCGGATATCATAGTTGTTACTCCTCCATGAAGTGAACCAGATATATATCCCAAAGTATTTTGTCTTGGTGTAAAATCTCCAAGTACAGGATGAGTATGTGAATCAATGAATCCAGGAGCTACTGTAGTTCCCTTTGCATCAATGACTTTGTCACATTCTATTCCCTTTAAAATTTCTTCAGTTCCCAATTTCTTTATAATTCCGTTCTCTACTAATATTGTGTCATATTTTAATACAGGCTCTTTTATATCACCTGAAACTAATATACCAATGTTTTTTATAGCTAATGTTGACATTAGAATTCCTCCCTGCATAATTTTAAAATTTATCCTATATTCAGTTATCTTAATCCATCTTCACCTTTTGCTTCTTCTACTTTTAATCCGCCTACTCTAGGATGTGGTCTTCCACAGTTTGTAACTACTAGTATTACAACTATTTCATTATCTCTTGGACCATCTGGTATTCTTACTTCCATTGCATCAAAATGTGTTCTTACGAAAGCTGCATCTTTATAGTGAAGAGGTACATCTAATGTGCAGCCTGGATAACCCATCTTCTTTGCTGAAGGGATTATTGCCTTTCCTCCACCCACTGCATCTCTAAATGGTTTCCCTAGCTTCGGATGAAGAATTGCTGCTGCATGTTCTAATTCTCCATTTCCACCTACAATAGCACCTTTTCCATAACTTTCTACTTCTGATTTATCAATACCTGCTGACTTTAGTGCCTTTTCCACAAGTACTGGTGCTATTTCCACACTCCAATCTGTAAGTGGTGATAAATCCTCTATATATTTTCCTGCAAAAGGATTTTCAATAATAACTGCAGCTGCAGCTCTCTTATGAATCTTATCAGTTATTTTTTTTCCTCCATCAGCACTAATTTCTTCTACAAATGTACAAAATTTTCTTATCTTTATTTCCATAAATAAAGCCCCCTATATATAAATAATAATTTAAACCTAAAAATTCTGTTCATACCACTTAATAACAAATAAGCTATTTCATATTAAATTATCACAATAAATCTTTTAATATTATTTTTTTAACAAAAATCATATGTATTTATTAATAAATTGGTTTTATTATAACAGAAAGATATTCATATTTAAAATATTTTATATGTATTAATCCATATTTAAAACATATGGATTCTCAAATTAAATACCATTCAATATATAATGTCATAAAATTTATAGATTTATACTAAAAGAGCAAGTAATCTCATTTTATAATGCAGACTACTTGCTCTCTTAATTATTATATTTAAAATTTTAATCCTTTAAAACTAGCCCCTTAGTTTCTATACCAAGGGCAGCTACCAATATACCCGCTAATATAAATGCTCCTGATACAATTGCAAATACTCCGCTTATACCTACAGAAGTCAGTCCTGCTCCAATAACCATAGGTGCAAGCATAGATCCTATACGAGAACAAGCTGAGGCTGCTCCAACTCCAGTAGCACGAACAGTTGTAGGATAAAGTTCTGGTGTATACGTATAGGTAATTCCCATAATTGCAGAAACAAAGAAGGAAGTAATAACACCTAACAATACAACCACACCTGTGTTAACGCCATGGCCTAAAGCCCAACCATATATTATAGCAGCAATACCTGCTAATATTAAATTACAAACAAGCAATTTTTTACGTCCCACTTTATCCATGAGATAAGCACTTAAAACTTGATTAGGAATATAAGCTATTTGCATAATCAAAACATAGAGGAAGGATTTCACCATAGTGTGTCCAGCTTTTACAAAAAGTGATGGTAACCAGGAGAATAGTCCATAATATCCAAACATAGCTAAGAACCATAATCCCCATAACATAATAGTACGTTTAAAATATTTATTAGAGAATAGTAGTGCTAAATTAACTTTTTCTTTATTTCCACTTTCATTTACTTGAACATCTTTTAAATTAACCTCTGGAAGTATAAGGCCTTCTCCAATTAATTTTTGTTCTATACTTTCAACTATTTTTTCGGCTTCTTCGTTTCTGCCTTTAGATATAAGCCATCTTGGTGATTCAGGTAAATGTCTACGAACTATAAAAATATAAAAAGCAGGTAACGCCCCTGCAACAAAGGCCCAACGCCAACCTGCTGCTGGTATAATAAAGTAAGCTATTACTGCTGATGCAAGCCAGCCTACTGCCCAGAAAGTGTTAAGTAATCCTTGTAGTTTACCACGCTTTGAAGCTGGTATAAATTCTCCTAAAAGCGATGTAACAACTGGAGTTTCTCCACCAAGCCCAACTCCTACAAAGAACCTAAAAATTATGAGAGATATAAAGTTCGGTGCAACAGCACACAATAGAGAAAATACTGCGAAAAATAACATTGTAATTTGAAATACAGCCTTACGACCCCACCTATCTGCTATAGGTCCAGATACAACGGCACCAAAAAACATTCCAAATAAACCTACACTTAAAAACAATCCAATCTGTGCTGCTGTTAAATGCCAAGATTTTGAAAGAGCTGTAACAACAAAAGTAACCAATCCAACATCGAAGGCATCGAAAGCCCAAGCTGCTCCATTAATCCCTAACATCTTATAGTGAAACTTTCCAACAGGCAATCTTTCCATACGTCCAATTAACATTTTTGAAGATGATGTTTCCATTTATATTTCCCCCTTTTAAGAAAATAATTTCGTTAAAATTCCTTTTGCTTTGTTTTATAACATTTAATAACAATTATCATATTTTATATTAAATATTATAAATTTTTGCTTTGTTTTAAGTAATTTAATAAAAATATCATTAATTTATTAATAAATTGTTTTTATTATAGCAGAAAGATAATCATATGAAAAATATTTTATTAATATTAATCCATATGAAAAATATATGTAAACATTATTATTGTAACAATATGAATAAACTGGCATACACGTAATAAAAAAGCATAATTCATTTAGAATTGTGCCCTAATCTTTTCATATAATTTTAGTACCTTATGTAAATAAAAGGAAGTTGTCTCACAATGCATAGATATGCATTGTGAGACAACTTCTTACCCATTTTACTACTAAAAATAATTATTAAAATATTCTTTCTAGTAATTAGATTATGTCATTCTCAAATTTAATCAATATTTATTCTTTTTGAGATAGCCGCTTTAACAATTAAACAGATATAACATTATACTGATAATTACCTATGATATATCCTTACCTTAACTGCTCCTTCACTTATAGATTCAACCTCTGAATCCAGCTTCAAATTTTCAAGTTCATATCCAAACCATGGTGGAACATGACTACAATCAACCTCCAGTTCATTAAAAGTAGCATTACGCAGAAATGGCAACAATACTTTTTTAGAACTAATTTTTTCACTTTCCATTACTGGTCTCAAATCAATATAATAATTTCCCAATTTTTCTGTTTCTACTGGAATTGGTGCCTCTTCTATACTTATCTCTTCAATATGTTCTTCTTCTTCTCTCTTCAAAACATATTCTAAAAAGTCCTCAGGAACTCCCTGTATACTCCAAATATTAAATCCTCTACCATCTAATATTGTATAAAAAATTTCTTTCACTTCTGCAGCTATAAAAATTTTACATTTACTTAAAGATTCAGCCATAGCTATAAATTTTTTACACATTATACCGGTATCATTTATATTACTAATATCAAGTGGAACCTTTTTTATAATTTTCCATCGTTCTCTATCTTTTATATATATATTTACTACTCCGCTTTCATTACAACGTATTGTTTTTCCATCTTCATTTAAAAATACAGCTATTTCCATGGATATGTAAATTCATCATCAATATCTTAACTTGATGAATTTAGCCTCCTCCCTATATCATATTTCTTTATCTCTTCAATGATTTCTTCTTCTACAAGATCTACATTAGTTTTTCCAATATACCCAAACTTGACTTGGTTTACTCTAATGAACCTCATAGCTTTATTATAGGTAGAATGACTCATAAATCCTGTATAGAAGAAAATATAATCCATATTTTTTAGAATACTCATATCAAAATTATCATTAAATCCAGTCAAAGTACGTATTTGATTATAATTTTGTTTAAATTTCATTCTCCATTCTTTAGTTCCGCCTATTATTAAAATATTTTTATCTGAAATGTAATGATCTAATGTTTTATCAGGTTTAATAGGGATATATTGATTTTTTACATCAAACATATATTCTCTTAACGCATTTAATTCATTTCTATATTTTCTTTCCTCATCTAACTTATTTTCAAGAACTTTAACATCTTTTTTCACATCAATTACTTCTGATTTATGTATCTTATTTAACTTATTTATCTCATTATTTAAGGTTTTATCGAAGTTCTCATTATCTTTTCTAAGTAATTTCACTTCTGATTTCATATCTTTATTTTCTTTTTCTAATTTTTCGATCTTTTCCTGCAAAGCATTTAATTCAAAATATAAAGTTTCATGACTATTTTTAAAATATAATTCTCTAGCTCTTTCATATTTACTAATTAAAGATTGTATAAAGATTCCGTTAATTATAGTTTGAATTACAACCTCAGGTTCTAATTTTTCATAATCCCATTTTAAATAGGATAGAATTAGATTGTCTATGTCTATATCTTCTAAATCATTAAATAATTCATTCATATCTATTTTATTAATTATAAAAATATTCTTTAATATACATGCTATATCTGTAACAGCGCAATTATTAGAATTTAAAATATCTTTATAATTATTATATTCACCATAGGTATCTTTAACAAAAGCGCTAATTTTTTCTATCTTGGATTTATTGTTTTCTCTCTCTTTATCTATATCAGTTGTCATAGGACTATATAACTGATAGGCCTTTATATCATTTATTATAGCAGTTATGTATTTATTGTCTAAATTTTTAGCATAACAGTACATTACAAAATATAAATATACTGCTGAATCAAGTCTTCTTTGCATCATTCTATTATTGCAATCAAGCTTTAAGTATTTACTTATTAATTCTTTATTACTACATTTTTTTACCGCACGATAGACTAAATAATAATATTTCCTTAATAATTTAATTATCTCATTTCTTAAAACTTTATCTTCTTCTCCAACTAATAATATACCTAGCATTTTTCTAGCATATATTTCTTGTTCAAGAGAACCTTGCAACATTATATTATTATTAATAATTTCAGAACTTTGAGAAACCTTATAGTATTTTAATTTATCTACAACATACAATCTTTCTATATCTTTTTTCATTTCTTCAGTTCTTGTTAATCCAACACTTATATTAGCAAATATAAAATCTCTAAGTATATCTGAATGTAAATCTAAATTATCTTCTATTTCATCATAAAAGTATTCCACAT
The DNA here is from genome assembly GCF_000246895.1 of Clostridium arbusti SL206. Taxonomy (GTDB): domain Bacteria; phylum Bacillota; class Clostridia; order Clostridiales; family Clostridiaceae; genus Clostridium_I; species Clostridium_I arbusti. The sequence goes on from NZ_BAEV01000143.1 coordinate 7,098, forward strand.
TCATATACATATTTAAATCCCTCCTTCCTTCTATAATCTTTAAAAATAAAAACCAGCTTAAAACCTATAATACTACGTGT
>NZ_BAEV01000142.1 GCF_000246895.1 Clostridium arbusti SL206
AATGAGGGATTATAAGGCTGAACTCAAAACTGCTGAGAGAAAAGGAATAGAAAAGGGAAGAGAAGAAGGCATGGAAAAAGGAAAAATTGAGGTTGCAAAAAGCTTTTTAAGAATGGGATTAAGTATAGAACAAATAGCAGCAGGAACTGGCCTTACTGTTGAAGAAATTAGAAAATTAGAGAGCTAAAAAGATGATATAGTTAAAATGTAATGATACCTGGGGTGGTTATATTAGCAATATTATAAAAAATCATACCCCAGGAATGAAAAAGATGTTTGTTATGGAAAAAATTAAACTGCAAAGGTGAGGTAAAGGGAGAAAACATCATGTATAAAGTAGATTTAAATTCTGATTTGGGAGAAAGCTTCGGTGCCTACAAAATAGGTTCTGACGAAGAAATATTACAATACGTTACATCTGCTAATATTGCATGTGGGTTCCATGCAGGTGATCCAAATGTAATGCACAAAACTGTAAAAATGGCTCTTTTAAATAATATTGCCCTTGGGGCCCATCCTGGACTTCAAGATTTAATTGGCTTTGGGAGACGTAATATTAAAATATCACCAGAAGAAGCTTATAATATGGTTGTATACCAAATAGGCGCACTTTATGGATTTATAAAAGCAGAAGGTGGCAAAATGCAGCATGTAAAACCTCATGGCGCACTTTATAATATGGCAGCAAAGGATAGTGAACTTGCTAGAGCTATTGCAGAAGCGGTGTATAAGGTGGAACCTGAATTAATTCTATTTGGATTAGCAGGTAGTGAACTCATTATCCAGAGTGAAAAAATTGGAATGAAAACAGCCAGTGAAGTATTTGCAGATAGAACTTACCAAATTGATGGATCCCTTACTCCAAGAAGTCATTCTGATGCCATGGTTACTGATAGGGATCAAGCGGTAGTGAGAGTAGAACGTATGATAAAAGAAGGGCTAGTCATGTGCCAGCAAGGCACGGATATAAAAATAAAAGCAGATACAATTTGTGTTCACGGAGATGGTGAACAAGCTTTGGCATTTACAAGAAAAATTAAAGAGCATCTTAAAAAATCGAATATTATAATAGGTAATTTTATTTTGGAGTGAAAAACATGAATATTATTCAAATAAATGAAACGTCAGTTCTGGTGGAATTCGGGAAAACAATTAATGAGAATATACATAGAAAGGTGAAGGCCTTTTGTGAATATCTTGATAAATACCCTTTTATGGGAATGATTGAATACATACCTGCCTTTTCAAGTGTATCCGTAGTTTACAATCCAATGAAAATAAAATATGAAAAGATATATTCACTGCTCAGTGAAATACTGTGTAATCTTAATTCATCCCCTGAAGAAGAAAAGAGAGTTGTTAAAATTCCAGTATGTTATGGAGGAAAATTTGGACCTGATATTCAGTATGTGGCGGATTATAATAAAATTTCTGTGGAGGAGGTAATAAAAATTCATTCTAGTGGTGAATATCTTGTGTATATGATTGGATTTGCACCGGGGTTTCCATATTTAGGAGGAATGAGTGATAAAATAGCAACTCCAAGGCGTAAATCACCTCGTACCTCTATTCCAAGAGGGGCCGTTGGTATTGCTGGAATGCAAACAGGAGTGTATCCAATAAGTACTCCAGGAGGGTGGCAGCTTATTGGAAGTACACCACAGCAATTATTTAGGCCGGAAGAATATCCGCCAAGCTTGCTTAAATCAGGAGATATAGTGAAATTTTATCCAATTTCCTTTGATGAATATGAAAAGTATGGGGAGGTTGTAAAATGAGTATAGCTGTTTTAAATCCTGGACTGCTTACAAGTATTCAGGATTTGGGAAGGGTTGGATTTCAAAAATATGGAGTTATAGTTAGTGGTGCCATGGATACATATTCACTGCGGCTTGCCAATATTCTAGTTGGAAATGAAGAAGGAGAAGCAGCTCTTGAAATCACCTTAGTTGGACCAGTTTTGATGCTTAAGAAGGGGATTGTTTTTGCCATAACAGGAGCAGATATATCGCCTACAATAGACGGAGAATCTGTTCCCCTGTGGAGACCTGTTTATTTAAATAAAGACAGCATATTAAAATTCGGTGCTTGCAAATCAGGCTGTAGAGCTTATTTAGCATTTGCCGGAGGATTTAAAATAGCTTCAGTTATGGGAAGTAAGAGTACATATATGAGAGCTGGAATCGGTGGATATAAGGGAAGAACTTTGAAAAAGGATGACATATTGGAGCTTGAAAATCCTGAGAAAAAATCAATTGATATTATAAATAAACTGTCAAAACCATTATCATCAAATAAATTCATAGTACCAAATTGGTACATTAGAGAGATGCAAAATGAAAAGTGTGATGTAACCACCATTAGGATTATTAGGGAAAGACAGTTTAAGAACTTTACTGATGAAAGTATAAAGGATTTTTTTCATTCATCTTTTAATATTTCAATAAAATCAGATAGAATGGGATACCGCTTGAATGGAGCCAAGCTGAAATTAAAGGAACCTGTGGAGATGATTTCTGAAGCAGTCTATTTTGGAACAATTCAAGTACCTTCAGATGGAAATCCAATCATACTTTTAGCAGACAGACAAACTACTGGTGGATACCCTAAAATTGCTCAAATAGTTTCTGTGGATATTCAGAAAATTGTTCAGCTGAAGCCTAATGAAAAAATTAGGTTTAAAGAAATTTCACTAGAGGATGCTGAAAGGCTCTATTTTAAAAGGGAAAAATATATTAGAAACATAAAAAATGGTGTACATATTTAATTGATAGTTGAAAGTTGAAAATCAGTTAAGAGTTATGAATTAAGGATTGTAAAATTTAAATTCCATATTCACCTCTAATTCCCTGTAATAGCTTTATGAAAACTACATAAATATAATAATGCTATTAAAAAAGGAGATGTTAGATATGGCAAATAAAAAAAGTAAAGGTAGATTCTCTGTATCAGAGGGAAGAGAAGCTGCAGCTAAATTTAAGCTGGAAGCTGCCGAAGGAGTTGGAATTCCATTTAAAGAAAGGCATAATGTGAATGTTACTTCAGAACAAAAAAATTCTGTTGGTGTAATTAAGGAATCTAATAAAGGAACTGAAAAAAATATAAAATGATTTTTTATACAATGTCAATAAATTTTATAGTATAAATTTGTACACAAATAGCACATAGGCTTAGGCTTATGTGCTCAATTTATGTGCGCCCAGCATGGGCGCAATCTAATGGGTGAAAGTCCCAAGCACGGGTTGATAGTGCCAAGTGCATAGCTTAAGACAAGGGTGTCCATGGTGATGTGGAATCTGAAGGAAGTCGGCAGCGAAACTCTGGTCTGACGGACAGAAACTACATATAAGGCATATGTCTGTGGGTAAGTTTGCATAACAAAATGAAGCCCTAAACTATCCAAAACAGGCGGTGTAAATGTAGCAGATAGATGGAGTGAAAGATTGCGTTCTTACCTGGGGAGATCTGACAGATAAGTTACAGATATGAATTTAGAAATAACAACCCATACAGTAATGTGTGGCTGAACTGTCAGAAGTCAGCAGATGTCATAGTACCACGTAAAACGCGTTAGCGTGGGAAGGACTGAACAATAGGAGGTTTTGAAACTTTGAAAAACACAAAGAAATGTGATAACAGCAGACAACTTCATAATGAAGGTTACCTACAAAAGGATAGAGTGGAACTCGAAGAGTATGTAGGAGCGCCGAGCATTTCATTGACGTTAGAAAAGCAACAGAACGCCAAAAGTAGATACAATAATGAATTGCTTGAGAGAATTATTGACAGAAACAACTTAAATCAAGCATTTAAGCGAGTTAGAGCCAATAAAGGTAGCCATGGAATTGATGGTATGAATGTAGATGAACTTCTACAATACCTAAAGGAAACGGGCGCCAGCCTTCGGCAATCATTATTAGAAGGTAGTTATAAGCCTAATCCAGTAAGACGAGTGGAAATTCCAAAGTCTGATGGAAAGAAACGACCACTAGGTATACCAACGGCTGTAGACCGAGTAATACAACAAGCTATCGCTCAAATATTAAGTCCAATATTTGAAAAGAAATTTTCAGATAAAAGTTATGGATTTAGACCAAATAGAAGTGCTCATCAAGCAATTCTAAAATGTAAAGAATACATGGACAATGGTTATAGATGGGCAGTAGATATTGATTTAGAGAAATACTTTAATACTGTAAATCATGATAAATTAATTGGATTGATTTATGAAGAAATAAAAGATATTAGGGTAATATCTTTAATAAGAAAATATCTACAAGCAGGTGTAATGGAAAAAGGTATTTTTAGCATTACAAAAAGAGGCGTTCCACAAGGTGGAAATCTCTCACCATTGCTAAGCAATGTCATGTTAAATGAACTAGATAAAGAATTAGAAAAGCGAGGACTACATTTCTGTAGGTACGCTGACGACTGTAATATATACTTGAAAACAAAAAAGGCAGCATATCGGGTAATGGCAAGTATAACAAGGTTTATAGAAGAGAAATTAAAACTCAAAGTCAACAAAGATAAAAGTAAGGTCGATAGACCGTGGAAGTTGAAATATTTAGGATTTACATTTTATCCAAAGAAAGGTGAAATGGGAATAAGAGTACATGAAAATTCTGTTAGGAAACTTAAAGTTAAGCTTAAGGAAGTAACAGGAAGAAGTAATGCTATGAGTATGGAACTCCGTGCGATTAAGCTAAAACAGATTATAATCGGATGGATTAACTACTTCAAACTGGCAGATATGAAAAGTACACTTAAGACGTTAGATGAGTGGCTTAGAAGAAGGATTAGGATGTGTTATTGGAAACAATGGAAGAAACTCAAAACAAAACACGATAATCTTAAAAGGCTTGGTATTGATGAATATAAAGCTTGGGAATATGCAAATACAAGAAAAGGCTACTGGAGGATATCCAACAGCCCTATTCTATCAAGGACACTATCTAATAAACATCTTAAAAAGCAAGGCTTTATAACATTAACCGAAAGGTATCTATAATTAGGCAATTCTTATTGAACCGCTGTGTACCGAACGGTACGCACAGTGGTGTGAGAGGTCGCTGAATAAAATAATTATTCAGCTCCTACTCGATCAATTGCTCCTGCTAATGCAATTCTTACCCCATAATAAGTAAAACAAACCAACATAATAAAAAATATATTAACAGGATATTGTAACCATCTAACTATCTAATTCTGACTATAATCAAAAAATCTTTCGTTAATAAAGTAATTTTATATCACCTTATTTTGGACAAATATTGCTCTCTTCGTAACTATTCATTTAAAACAAACATATATTGTTAGCGCATAAGAAACACTAAGGAGTGATCTCAATGGAAAAACATTCTCATGCTTACTCAGGTTCAACAACCTACAATGATGGCCATATTCACCATTATGGTGGAGTTACGGCTAAAGCCAAAAGTGGAGTCCCTCATTGCCACTATATGGAGGGTACTACAACTTACTACGAAGACCATGAGCACGAATACTGTACTAAAACAGGTCCGGTAATAATGTTGCCCAATGGTCTTCATTACCACTACTTTGAAACAAGAGTAAAACTTGCCGATGGCCATATTCACTATATATCTGGTTTTACCAGCGCCGATTAGCTTATAATCATTTTGTTTTTTTTAATAGCTGTCTTCCTTGCATGACAGCTATTTATTACTACTTTAATATCTTTTTCTCACCTACCTTCACTACTCAATAATTTTGAAGTACGAATTAAAACACCGCAAAATTCTTGATTAAATAATGCGGTGTTTTATAAAATATTTTATTTTTATTATTACTACGTCTAATATGGACATTGTGAAGAAAAACAACATCTGATTATTTCTGTTTTTATGGATTATAGAGTTTTAATGCCGCCAGCCTTTTTGCTCGCTCGAACGCTTCTTTTAAAAATTCCTCTGCCGATAAATCCTTATAATCCCAATTCATGGCCTCTATTGCAGTCGGACCGGAATAACCAGTTTCGGCAATTTTTTTCATGGCTACAGACCAATCAATTGTACCGTCAAAGGGTAATCGGTGTATGGTATTTCCGTTATAATCATGTAAATGTAATGCCATCAAACGGGAACCGTACATGGATGATAAATCATAGCTCGGATAATAGTGGTAGTGATGGCAGCAGTCATAACAGAATCCTATGCGCTGGGAATCCACTTGCTCCAGCATATATGACAAATTGGTAAAATTCCGTAAATTCTCCAGCGCAACATTGACGCCAAGCTGTTCAGCCTTTTCAGCAATTCTCTTGATTCTATACAATCCCAATGCGTTATATGGTTTGTCATCGTCCGGCAGATGCACCACCATGGTCGGAATCTCAAATTCGGCACAATCCTTGACACATTGCAAATAGCAATCGATTGAGGCTTCACCGTCCAGATTATCAAGCCAGATGTTGTCTTGGACTTGGAATGGTGTGTGGATATTTTCTATAACAAGACCCGCTTCCCGAACAATTTGCGGACCGCTGCGATAATTGTTCCGACCTAAGTATTCACTCCACCATAATAAAATGCCGTCAAACCCTGCTTCTTTTATCAGCCGATAACGTTCCTTTATCGGCAATTCATAGCCAAACCAATCATAAATAGTAATCATAAGCCACTTCCTTTCTTGCTTTTACCGTCATAGCTTTTATATAATTCATAGACTTCACCATAACAAAATTTCACAAATAATGTTTTCTACTTAATTGTGAATAAAAACAATTGATAGTTTTCAAGTCTATTTTACTTTATACCGCCAAGACGCTGATTATACAAATAATCTGTAGTTCGCAATTATTTACGATTCCGATTTAATACATGTAAAAATTATACCATAATATTCTATATGATCCATTATTAAAGGCAAAGTATAGTACACATTTATTTTATAAACACCGCATTATTCAATTTTCAAAGTACAATTTTGTCTATCTACTTAGTTCGCCCCTTAATCAAAGTTAGGTTCTCAAAACCATGGTGTTCTTCATGATATATTTTTATGAAAAGGTACTAATGAATGATTTAAATAAATACTGAAGTTTCAATAGAATTTGGATATAATATAGATAAGATAGATGTGAGATAGTAGTGGTGTAATAATAAATTGGAAAAATTTACACCCCTGGGGTGTAAATAATGGAAGGGGAGTGGTAAAACAATGTGCAGATTAAATCCAAAAGTAGATCTTCTATTTAAAAAACTATTTGCAAGTCCGGAAAATAAAGATTTATTGATATCCTTTATAAATTCAATGCTTTCAGAACATGAGCAGATTTCAGACATAGAATTAAAAAATCCTTATAACATAGCAAATTATAGAAAAGGTAAAATGACCATACTGGATATAAAGGCAGTGGACGAAAAGGGAGTATGGTACGACATAGAGATGCAGCTGGCAGAGCAGAGTTTTTACGATAAAAGGGCCTTTTATTACT
>NZ_BAEV01000141.1 GCF_000246895.1 Clostridium arbusti SL206
AAGAAAATAATATATTAGCAAAATCTATATATGATAATATGGGCAAAGTTTTATTAAAAAAAGGTGCTATACTTAAAAGGGCCACTATAAAAAAGATACAAAGTTTAGATATATATTCCATATACATAATTGATAAATATAGTAATAAAGTAATAGAAGATATAATAAAATCTGAAATAAGACAGAGAGTAATAATGGATTTAAAAGATAAATTTACGTATATTTATGCCACATCAAAGGATCATAATTATAAAAAGGATGGAGAAGAATTTAAATCAATTTTATATATTGTAAAAGAGTTAACTGAAGAGATATTATCAAAGAAAGATGTTATGATAAATCTTGTGGATATAAAGAGTAAGAGTAATTACATATTTCAACACAGTATAAATGTGGCTATAATATCACTTATAATAGGAATAAGGCTTGATTTTCATAAATTTGACTTAATAGATCTTTGTATTGGAGCTATACTTCATGATATAGGTATGATTTTTGTTCCAAAGCTTATAGTAAATAAGCAATCAGTACTTACTTGTAAAGAATATGAAATAGTAAAAAGACATACAAGGAAAGGTTATGAATACTTAAGAGAAAGCTTTAATATTTCAATAACTTCTCTTTTAGTTGTATTGCAGCATCATGAAAGAATAGGTGGACAAGGATATCCAGAGAGCAAAGTAGGTGATATGATAAGTAAATTTGCTAAAATTGTATCTATTGCAGATACTTATGATGCATTAACGGCAGATAGACCTTATAGAAAGGCTATGAGTCCAAATGAAGCTTTAGAATACCTTATGGCAAGTGGTGGCATTCAATTTGATTATAAATATATACAAATTTTTTCAAAAATAATAGTACCTTATGCAGAAGGTACTTTAGTAAACTTAACTAATGGTGAAATAGGGATAGTAGAAGAAATAAATGTTAATTTTCCGCTTAGGCCAAATATCAAGATTATAAGTAGTAACGACACTAGAAGAATTAGCAAGATTGTTGAACTGGAAAAGGAGCTTGATATAGTAATTGAAGATATCCATTATAAATCAGTATAAAAATCATACTAATTCTTCTACAATATACAAATTTTTTTAAACGGATAGACTCGTAGTATTGCATGACCTTTTATATCGTTTATGTTTACAGGGCCAAAGAATCTACTATCAGTACTATTATTTCTGTTATCACCTAATACAAAAATATATCCATTAGGAACAGTGTAGATTCTGTTAGAAATAAATGGACCTGAGGCAGTTACAGTATTATTATCTAAATATGGTTCATTTATAATATTGCCATTTATATATACCTTACCATTTTTTATTTGTATTTTATCACCGGCTAGGCCTATTACTCTTTTTATAAAGAGATCATTATTTTCATTCCTAGAGTTAAATATTACTATTTCTCCTCTTTTAACAATATGAGTAATTGAACTTATTTTTTCTACAAATGTTATATCTTTATCATTAAGAGTAGTAAGCATAGAGGTTCCTTCTATATCAGCCCGGGCAAATATGTACTTATTTATTCCTATAGCAAATAAAATTGCTAATATAAGAGTAATTAAGAGTTGTGTTGAAAGTTTAAAAACTTTATTATAATTAATTTTTTCCATAAAATTCCTCCTTATTTAATATATTAACAAAAGGTATAGTTAATATTCAACTATATTTGTAAAAATAATGAAAATATATTAATTTTTACAAAGGAATTTATGATATAAAAATACCTTAGCTAAAAATTAATTAAAAATTTTAGCTAAGGTATTATAATTTTAGTTTAAATATTACTTACAAAATTGTTGAAAAATATCTTTTACTTTAGGAACAACGTAGTGACTGCCACCCTTACTTTTGACATCTTCATACATTTCTAGTACTAAGAGCTTTGGATCATTAGTATTTACAGCTATAAACCAACCATTTTCAGTACCAGTTTTATCGTTCTGATTAGCTTTTATTTCCGCAGTACCAGTTTTACCAGCAAGAGGTATATTGGGAATATATGCATCATGACCAGTACCTTCAGGATTTGATACAACCTGGGTTAAATCTCCTAGTATTGTGTTGGCTGTATCCTGAGAGAATACATTAGCTTTCCATACTTTAGATGAAGAAGAAGCTTTTTTATCTGCATTTAAGTAAGGATTAATTATATTACCACCATTAACAAAAGAAGTATAAATAGTACTAAGGTGTAATGGATTTATAAGCATTTCCCCTTGACCATATCCTGAATCTGCTAATTGAATATCAGTGCTAATTGTATTATCTTTGGATAATTTTGAAGTAGTCATTTGATATTCGAAAGGCATATTTTCACCTATTCCAAAGTTTTTAGATTCAGAAGTAAAATTCTCCTTTCCTATATCTAATGCTGCTTGAGCAAAATATATATTATCAGAATGAACTAGAGCATTCAAAAGGTTAGGCGGACTTGTGTATTCCTCGGCTCTTGTTACAGAGTACCCACCCCAGCTATTATCCTTTTGCCATGTTAATCCAGTTATACTTTTAACTGCATTTGGATCTATTTTCCCCGTTTTTAAACCAATAGCAGCAGTAACCGGTTTAAATGTGGAACCAGGTGCAAAAGCTGTTTGAAAGCGATTTAAAAAAGGTTTTTTAGGATCATTATTTAATGAATTCCATTTATCTGAGGACATTCCAAGTACAAAGTCATTTGGATCATAAGCAGGTGAACTTACAAGGGCTAGTACTTCTCCCGTTTTAGGTTGCATAGCAACAGCAGTACCTGAATCGCCATTGTATTGATTATATAAAGCTGCTTGAATATCTGTATTTATTGTAACATTTAAATCAGTACCATTTTTAGGATCTTTCTTAGCTATAGTTTTTTTCTTATTTCCATTTTTATCTAGTATGTATATTTCAGCACCATCTTCCGATTTTAATTGCTTTTCATATATTTTTTCTAGACCACTTTTACCTACCACATCATTCTTAGTATATCCTTGATTCTTAAGTTTGCTAAGCTCATCTTGATTAATAGGCTGCACATAACCAGTTATAAAAGCCGCTTTATCTTTTAATGGGTATACTCTTGCGGATTTATCTTTTATTAAAATGCCAGAAATTTGGGATAAAGCTGATATTTTATCTGTTGAGTCCTTTGATATAGTATCAATAGGTACAAACATATCAGGTTTAACATAGGAGGCAGAAAGTTTTTTATCTATACTATCGGAAGAAATATTTAATATTTGCGCGATTTTATTTTTAGTATTTGAATCATTGGTACTAATTTTACCAGCAACAATACCAATCTCTGCAACAGAGCCATTTTGTGCAAGGTATGTACCATTCGCACTACGAATTTGACCACGATTCCCCAATTTTTTATCTACTCTAACTTTTTCTCCATCTCCTAAATCTGGAAAGATCATTTTATTACTCCAGTTTATAGTCCAAGTTTTTGTTTTGTTTATGTCTTCTTGTTTTAAATAGGCATTATCGTTAAAATTTATTATGCCAGCAGAGGTATTCATTGTTACTTTAAAAGGAATAGTTACAGTACCATTTGAATCTTTTTTAAAATCTTTTGGATATTCAGGGGTTATAGATATTTTGCTTAAGTCAATTCCATCGTAAATATTTTTATATTTTTCAATAAAATCTTTTTCTGAAATATTTTTTTTGTTATCTAAACTTATAATAGAATACATACTTTTAAAGTCGTTTTTATTCCAGAAGCTTATGTATTGATCAAAAGAGTCTTTTGCTGTGTTCTTATTACTACATCCAAACACAAATAGTAGAACAAACATTAATAGAAGGCTTAATAAAAACTTTTTTTTCATAACTTTGACATCCCTCAATTCTTATAAAATTTAGTACATATATATGTAAAATTTATCTAATACTATTATATAGTTTGTCATAAAAATTATACTTTGTAAAGCGTGTAGAAATATAACAAATTTGGGTAAAATGTATTGTAAACTTTATATATTATTGTAGTTGACAATGATTGCTTATTAATATAATATGAAACTTGTAAATAAAGCTTATTTATTATAATAATGTATTTTAATAAATAGGATTTATTAAGGCGATTAATAATATAAAATTAATGGGGGGTACGAGTTTTGAAGATTACTACAAGAGGAATGATTTTAACGGCATTATTTGCAGCACTAACAGCTGTAGGGGCATTCATAAGAATACCAGTAGGGCCAGTGCCTATAACACTACAAGCAATATTTACACTTTTAGCAGGTTTAATGCTAGGAGCTAGGGTAGGGGCTATGTCTCAACTTATATATGTATTATTAGGTCTGGTAGGGTTGCCTATATTTGCAGATGGGACAGGTGGTCTTAATCACGTAATTAGTCCAAGTTTTGGATATTTAATAGGATTTATAATTTCCGCTTTTATTATAGGGAAAATAGTTGAACATATTGAAAAAGTTACTTTCATAAAGATGTTTGGCGCTTGTATCTTAGGAATTATTATAATTTATTTAATTGGAATACCATATTTATATATAATATTAAAAAGTGTTTTAGTTAAGAATATAACCTTTCAATATGCACTTAAGATAGGATTTGTAGTTTTTATACCAGGAGATTTATTGAAGGCAGTAATAGCTTCTTTGTTGGCAGTAAAGGTAGTGCCTATACTTAGAAAGCAGGGTATGTTAGAAAATAGGTATCAGTAGAACTGATGCCTATTTTTTTAGGTATAAAGTTTTTTGTTTGCTATATCTATAAGTATATCTTTTTTATTTAATTTAGGATTTTTTAGTACAAGCTCTAACAATTCTTTAAGAGTACTACCAATTATAGTACCCCGATGGTAGCCAATATTAATTAAATCATTACCATTAATTTTTAGATCTTTTAACGATAGAGGTTCTTTACTATTTATAATTTCATGAACACAATTTTTTAAATGGAGTATACTTGAAAAATCATAAGGGGGTTTATGACCCTTTATATCTGCAATTTGTAAATCTAAAAGATAAGGAAAATTTTCTATACCAATTCTATTTATAAGTTTCTTTATTGCTGGTATTTTTAAGTTGTTTCTATTTACAAGATGTTCTTTTATAAGTATGTATACAGTTTTTATGGTAGTATTATCAAATTTCAATCTTTTCAATATTTCCTGAGAAATTCGGGCACCTTCTATAGCGTGCATATAAAAATGTCCTATCCCATGTTCATCTATAGTAAAACAATTAGGCTTACCAATATCATGAAACAGGGCAGCAAGCCTTACTATTAAATTATTAGAACTACTATCTAAAACTGTCAATGTATGTTCAAATACATCTTTATCATGATGGGGATTTTTTTGATTAAAGCCTACACAACGGGATAGTTCAGGTAAAATTATTTTTAATAAACCTGCAGAGTTTAATTCTTTAAATCCTATACTTGGGAAATCGCTTAATAATATTTTTGAAAGTTCATCTCTAATTCTCTCCATGCTTACATTTTGTATCATTAATTGATTTTGTATAATAGAAGACTTAGTATCTTCATCTATTTTAAAATTTAATTCTGTAGAAAACCTAATAGCTCGCAACATTCTTAAAGAATCTTCATTAAATCTTAAACCTGGATTACCAACACAGCGTATTAATTTATTATTTAAATCATCTTGACCATTATAAGGATCTTGCAAACCATCTTTATAATTATAGGCCATAGCATTTATAGTAAAATCTCTTCGTGCCAAATCTTCATTTAAGGAAGTAGTAAAGAGTACTTTATCCGGATGGCGATTATCACTATACTTACCATCTATTCTAAAGGTAGTAACCTCATAGGTGACATTTTCTAGTAATACAGCTATGGTCCCATGCTTAATTCCTATAGGTATAGTGTTATTAAATATTTGTATTATATCTTTAGGCATGGCATTTGTGGTTATATCCCAATCTTTAGGTAGCCTTTTTAAAAGACTATCTCGAATGCAGCCTCCTACTGCATAGGCAGAAAAATTATTTTCATTTAGCGTATTGATTATATATTCAACATTTTTAGGTAAATAAATTTTCATAGTTATACTCCTTATTTCATAATTAATATTATATTGTGATAAAGGCAGTTCTTTTACTCTACTTAGTTGCTGAGAACAACATGAAATTTCATTATTCAAGAGCTAAATTATTATATTTTGTTATTATCATTATAGATATTTGAATAAATAAAGTAAATGCTACAATATTTAAGAAATAGATAGTAATCTAATACTTGGATATATTGCATAATAGCTAATTAGAAAGGAACTACTATTTATAGAAATAGTTATTAAATGATAATTATATATTACTGACTTTTTCTTGTAGTAAAAAAGGATTAATGCTATCATCTATAATATGAACAGAGTTCAAATTTTTTTTTGAGGAGAAATAGAATGGAAAATAAAGTATTAGCATCAGTAAACGGAAAAGAAATTACAGAAGTCGATATTAAGGAAGCTATTTCAAGATTTCCACAAGATAAACAGCAATATCTTCTTAGTGAACAGGGAAATAAACAATTATTAGATCAAATTATATCTTTTGAATTAGTATATAATGATTCAAAAGAAAAAGGTCTTGAAGATGACAGTGAATACAAAAGTCAATTAGAAGCAATGAAAAAAGAAATATTAACTCAATTAGGAATAAAGAGAATTCTTGATGGAGTTTCAGTTAATGAACAAGAAGCTAAAGAATATTTTGAAGCTAATAAAGATAAGTTTAAGGATCAAGGAAAAGTAAGTGCTAAACATATACTAGTAGAGACAGAGGAAAATGCCCAAAAAATAAAGGAAGAAATAGAAGGCGGAAAAGCTTTTGAAGATGCGGCAAAAGAATATTCAACTTGTCCATCAAAGGAACAAGGAGGTAATCTTGGAAGTTTTTCAAGAGGACAAATGGTTCCAGAGTTTGAGGATGCTTCTTTTAAGCAAGAAATTGGAGTTGTAGGAAATCCTGTAAAAACTCAATTTGGATATCATCTTATAAAGGTTGAAAATAGAACAGAAGAAAAAGCTAAGAATTTTGATGAAGTAAGAGATATGATAATAAATGGATTGACTCAAGAAAGACAAAACATGAAGTATACGCAGTATGTAGAGGATCTTAAGAAAAAGTATCCAGTAGAAATTAAATAATATATAAAGTAATAAAAAGAACTATGAGATTTTATTTTAATAAATTTTCACAGTTCTTTTTTATTTAAACTTAAGAATTATATTATTTTTAAAAAGTATATCTATTTTAAATATAGGTAAAGATACAGAAATTTTATAGTTCTAACATGTATACTATACCTAGTGTATCAATATGTGAAAGAAGGAGTAATTGATATTAATACTTAGATATTAATACTTATTTACGAATTATCATAGATAATTAATTTTACTACTTAAGTTATTATGATAAGATAAGTGACGTTGTAAAGAGCAATACAGAAAAATAACTTCAAATCAACATAAAAAAAGTTATTGACAATATCTACAGATAATGATATTCTAT
>NZ_BAEV01000140.1 GCF_000246895.1 Clostridium arbusti SL206
ACACGTAGTATTTATACTAATATATTTCTTTATTTATTACTATAACTTACTCCTTATTAAATTATTTAATTTTTATTAGATTAAATTGACTAAATCTAAATTTATAAAAATATACTTTTATATAGATAATAGATTTTAACCTGACTAACTTGGCGTAAGTCTCCCACGCACTCTGCGAAAGTGATTCGCACCAAATTAAAATTTGGGCTCTCTACTTTTCTTCAAGGGGGAGTTCAACGCCAAGTAAGCCATGCATTTGCAGTTCTAAAATTCAGATGGGGTAAAAGAATCCCCACCTGAATTAAGAACTTGCTTCAATTAAATTTTGATATACTGGAGGAAAGTAATGGATAGTTATATTTTAATTATTACTGGCATAATAAAGATAACCTTACTAGATATTGTTTTAAGTGGAGATAACATAGGTATAATAGCTCTGGCTACTAAGGATTTACCGGAAAAGCTTGCAAAAAAGGCTTCCTTTATAGGTGTTATTTTCGCCATTTTACTGAGAATACTCTTTTCCTGCTTTATTACATATATTTTAATGATAGAATGGCTTCCCATTAAACTATTTGGCGGCATTATACTTATAATAATAACTTTTGATTTTATTAAACCCAAAAATACTGATGTAACTACAAAAGGTAAAAGTGTACCTGGCTTCTGGAGAGCCATATATAGTATTGTATTTGCGGATTTAACTATGAGCATTGATAATGTACTAGCTATAGCTGGAAGTGCAAACGGCAATATATTTTTAATAATCTTTGGTCTCCTTATTAATATACCCATTATATTTTTAGGAAGCGTCTATGTAGCAAACATTATGAAAAAACACCCTTTTGTAATATACATAGGTGGCGCTATACTTGCTCACACTGCTTTTGATATGTTTTTACATGATAAATTAATTCTTAGCATAGTTCCTGAATTTTTTGTTATATACATCCCCTATGCCGTAGCCATTATAATAATAGCTTATGGATATTATATAACCTCCTTAGAAAAAGACAGGCTAAGAAGTAAGAAGAGCTTTCGCTAACAGAAAGCTTTTTCTATATTTCACTATACATAGATCTACTTCTATGAAAATTTATAACTTTAATCAAGAATATTATTTACTATATCATATAAATTTTTACCGTTAATATCAGCTTTATTATTATACTTTCCTATTTTGCCAGTCTTGCAGCCAGCCTTTTTCCCAGATTCGATATCTGTATCTCTATCACCAATCATATAGCTTTCTTTAAGATTAACATTATATTTTTCTGCTAATTCTAGTATCATCTTAGGTGACGGTTTTCTACAACCACTATTTGAATAATAGTCTGGGCAAAATTTTATTTCTTTAATACTACAATAAGGATTCAGTAATTGAATCATTTTTTCATGGATTTTATTAAGCTTGTCAACAGTTATGTGTCCAAGTTCCACTCCACCTTGATTCGTTACAACAAATATTTGAAATCCATTTTTTTCTGCTTTACTTAAAGCCTCTTTTACACCTTGGTATAATTCAAATTGTTCTGGTTCATTAACAGGCCTTTTATTATTATTAATAACTCCATCTCTATCTAAAAACAAAGCTTTATTCAATCTTAGTTTCACCCCTCTTTAAGTTCTAAAAAATGCTTAAGGCATATTCAAATAAATAACTAGTCAGTATGCTAGCCTATTTTGATCTTGTGAATAATATTTCATGCATATACCCAAATCAATACTATAATAGTATTTTCTAAAATAAAACTATTATACCATTTTAATAATTTCTCTAGGTTAAATGATAATAATCGATAATATTTAACCCTATGTATTCTTTATTCTATTATTATAAAAGTTTTTACTATATTATATTATCCTTCAATTATAATGATACATTTTAAGCTATAACACAATATAGCTTATACAAGCATATTATACTGTTGAAAAACAATTTAAATTTTATAATAAAAATTCAGGAGAGATATGTATGAAGGTTGTTATATTATGTGGAGGAAAAGGCTCTAGATTAGCGTCCCCTACTGAAAATAAACCAAAACCATTAGCCATGGTTAACGGTAAACCAATCATATGGCATATCATGAAAACCTATATGAAATATGGCTTTAATGATTTTATTCTACCTTTAGGCTTCGGTGGGGACAAAATAAAAGAATATTTTTGGAACTATGAATGGAAAAATCAAAACTTTATTAAAGATACTATTAATAACGATATAAAACTTCTTAACAAACCAGAAAACTGGAAAATAACATTTGTTGATACTGGAGTTAATACCATGACTGGTGGAAGAATAAAAAAAATAGAAAAATATATTGATGAAGACACCTTCATGTTAACCTATGGTGATGGTCTATCAGATATAAATATTAAAACCTTGTTATCCTATCATAATAATAAAGGTAAACTTGCAACTGTAACAGGCATACAAAGGAAAAGCCAATATGGTATTCTCACCGTGGAAAACGGTATTGCTAAATCCTTTGATGAAAAATCTACGCTAGATGGAATAATAAATGGAGGTTTCTTTGTATTAAACACCAAAATATTTGATTATATAGAAAATAAAGATTCTTGTATTTTTGAACAAAGTCCTCTAAAAAAGTTAGCAAAACAAAATGAGCTATCTGTATATCTACACGATGGGTATTGGTTGTCTATAGACACCTACAAAGATTTGTTGACTGCAAATAAGACATGGAAAAGTTAAACATGAAAGGAAGTATACCTTATTAAATTTTATATCATAAATATAGATGCTCTAATAATAAGGTATATATTCCCATATTTTAAAATTTCAAAATAATTCATATTAGTTCTATAAACGATACTAAATTACTTAAAATTAAGTATACTAGAAGCCTAAAAGAATACTCCTGAACCAAATATAATTTTAATGGAATAAATATATTTAATAACTGTGCATTTGATTTATGAAAGTCAAGTTCTGTAGAAAACCTATATTACACTGAAAATACAAAAGATACAAGGAACCTTTATAAACAGAGTTCTTAGTATCGGGTTGGGATACTTAGAAATCGTTATCCAGGGACGTAGCAGCCGTTATCTCAGCTAGGAATATTACGGATGGTAGTCATCGGATAAATTAGACTAAATATTATAACTTAATCCTAAATCACTTATATAGGGGGAATAATATATGGATGATTTCAAAGATAAAAGAGTATTAATAACTGGTGGTTTAGGCTTTATTGGTTCTCATCTAATACCACGTATGTTAAAAGAAAAGGCTAAAATATTTATTATAGAGAGAAAAAATTCTAATCCCTGGAGAATAAAAGATATTACAAACAAAGTTAATATTATTGAAGCTGATATATCAAATAACGAAGAAATTCATAAAATTATAAAAACTATAAATCCTGAGTATGTCTTTCATTTAGCAGCCTATGGAGTAGATTCTTCCAAAAAAGAATATATTGCTGCCACTAATACTAATATAGTGGGAACTGTAAATATATTAAACTCATTAAGAGATACTTACTGTAGAAAGATTATAAATATTGGTAGCTGTGCTGAATACGGCAATAGAAAAGATTTAATGACTGAAGATATGTGCCCCCTCCCCGTGAGTATTTATGGTAGTACTAAAGCATGCTCTACTATACTGGCACACCAAATTGCCAAAGAAAATAATATTAATATTGTTACCTTACGCCCTTTTGGAATTTTTGGTGAAGGTGAAGCACCTCATAAAATTTTTTGTCATATAATTTTATCTATATTACAAAATAAAGATGTAAAACTCACTAATTGTGAACAATACAGAGACTATTGTTATATAGAAAATATAATAGATGGAATGATTCTCTCTGCAAAAGATACTTCTATAGATAATAATATTTTTAATATTGCTAGTGGAAATATACATCCCCTAAAATATTATGTAGATTTAATATTTAAAAATATTAACACTGATAAAAAACCTTTATATGGAACTATACCTTACAGAGAAAACGAGATGTGGACTCCTAAGGCAGATATTAGCAAAATTAAATCCATACTTCACTGGACACCAAAAATAAGTCTTGAGGACGGAATAATTAAAACTATAGATTGGTACAAAAAAAATAGCAAATTGTATTAGGAGGTGATATGTAAATGGATTTATCTCTAAATATGTTTAAGAATAAAAATGTTTTAATTACTGGGCATACTGGATTTAAGGGTTCTTGGCTTTCCCTATGGCTAAAAGAACTTGGTGCAAATGTAATAGGCTATGCTTTAGACCCTATCAATCCACAAGATAACTTTTCTTTATGTGGTTTAAAAAATAATATAGTAGATATTAGAGGTGATATTAGAGATAGTACTTTACTTAATAATACCTTTAAAAAATATAAACCCGAAATTGTTTTTCACCTTGCAGCGCAGGCTCTTGTAAGATACTCCTATGAACATCCTAAATATACCTATTCAGTAAATGTAATGGGAACTTTAAATTTACTAGAAGCTATAAGAAATTGCAAAGCTACAAAGGCTGCGGTGATTATAACTAGTGATAAGTGTTATGAAAATAAAGAATGGATATGGGGCTATAGAGAAAATGATGCTATGGGCGGATACGATCCTTATAGTTCCAGTAAAGGTTGTGTAGAACTTTTAGTTTCTTCTTATCGTAACTCCTTTTTTAATCCAAAAGAATATAATAATCATAATAAAGTTATAGCTTCTGTGAGGGCTGGTAACGTAATTGGCGGTGGTGACTGGTCAAAGGATAGAATTATTCCTGACTGTATAAATGCATTAAAGTCAAATAATAATATAGTATTAAGAAATCCTAATGCCATCAGACCTTGGCAGCATGTACTTGAACCCTTAGGTGGATATCTAAAATTGGGCTCTAAACTCTTAGAATATAATACTTCATTTTCTGGTGCATGGAACTTTGGCCCTAATGAAGAGAGTATTGTAAGCGTGGAGGAAATTACAAAAGCACTTATTAAATATTGGGGATCAGGACACTACACAACATTGGATTCATCTTCAAAATCTGTTCATGAAGCAAATTTGTTAAATCTTGATATAAGTAAAGCTAAGTTTAATTTGAACTGGAAACCAAATTGGAATGTAGATAAAGCTATTCAGAAAACTGTTGAATGGTATAAAAACTATGACAGTACAGATGTTTACGCTTTATGTGTAAAACAAATCAATGAATATTGCAGTAAATAAATTTGAGTACCTTATCTCAATGATTTCATAAAGATAAATATTGTATATGTTAAACTGACATTATGCATTATCTACAAATACATATGCAATATTTAGGCATGTGAAAATAAATAACAAGTCAAAGATGCGACGTCTATTTTGAATTATACAAGGAAACAGGTCCTGATAATAGTGGTGCTATCAGAGGGTTCTGCTGACGCAGTAGAATTCAAAATAGGCTAGCATACTGACTAGTTATTTATTTGAAGGTGCCTTATAATCTTATTTTAAAATCCAACCGTATAATTTCTATTATGCTCTCAGCAGAATATGCTATAATTTTAAAAAGTACCCAAATTTATTACCATACAATTTAAAAAGAGAAAGGAATATTAATTATGAAGTTAAATAGAATAAACCACATAGCAATAATATGCTCTGATTATACTACATCGAAAAAATTTTATACAGAAGTTCTCGGTTTGGCTATAATACACGAAGCCTACAGAAAAGAACGAGATTCTTATAAACTAGACCTAAAAGTAGGTGAATCCGATCAAATCGAATTATTTTCTTTTCCCAATTCCCCAAAGCGTCCAAGCTATCCTGAAGCCTGTGGGCTAAGACATATCTCTTTTGAGGTAGATAATATAGAGGATACAGTTGGATACTTAAAAAACAAAGACATAGCCGTGGAACCAATAAGACTAGATGAATTTACCAATAAAAAGTTTACCTTTTTAAGTGACCCTGATAATCTTCCTATAGAAATTTATGAAAAATAAATAAAGTATCTAAAAATAATGTCTTCTTAAATTAGTAATTTAAGAAGACAGGAACTAAAAACACAGTGTGAAGTTGAGAGTAGATAGTGGACAATTAAGAAAAATTTTTTGACACTGCAGAAAATTTTATTAATTCTCAACTTTCAACTCTCAATTTTCAACTATTTCTCCATATATTTTACCGGATCTTCATACCCCGCTTCTTCAAAAGCTTTTAATCTAAGTAAACAACTATCACACTGCCCACAAGCATTTTCATAACCATTGTAACAAGTCCAAGTTAATGAATAATCTACACCAAGGCTCATTCCAAGTTTTATTTCCTCTGCTTTAGTCATATTCATAAATGGTGCATGGATTTTTATATTTTTATGTTCTTCTACAGCACATACGGTACCCATATTAATAGCATTTTCCATAGCATCTATAAATTCTTTTCTGCAATCCACATAACCAGAATAGTCCACTTGACTTACTCCTATAAATATATCCTGTGCCCCTATAGCCTCAGCATAAGAAGCCGCATAGGACAAGAATATCATATTTCTTGCTGGTACATAGGTTACAGGAATCTCTTCTCTGTGCTCTTCCCCATCTGGAACTTTTATGTTAGAATCAGTAAGCGCTGAACCTCCCCAGGCATTCATGTTGGTATTCACAATAATATGTTCTTTTGTACCAGCTTTTTCTGCAACTTTTTTTGCAGACTCTATTTCCTTTTTATGTCTTTGACCATAATTAAATGAAATTGCATAAACCTCAAATCCTTTAGATTTTGCAAGATACAACGCTGTGGTTGAATCCAATCCACCTGATAATAAAACAACTGCTTTTTTCATCTTATCCCTCTTTTATATTATAAAATTTTAACCTGACTAACTTGGTGTAAGTCTCCCACGCACTCTGTGAAAGCGATTCACACAAAATCAAAAAAAAGATTTTGGTTCTCTGCTTTTCTTAAAGTGGGAGTCCAACGCCAAGTAAGCCATGCATTCGCAGTTCTAAAATTCAGATGGGGTAAAAGAATCCCCACCTGAATTAAGAACTTGATTAAGAACTTGCTTCAATTTACTCTCTAAAGGTTAATACCTCCACCTCTAAGCGAAGCGTAGGTTGAACTTTTCACTGTAATATTGGCATTATACTAACCTTTCAAATAATTTCCAAATTTCAGGGTATTTTTTCTTAATATTTATTATTTTAAATTCTTTACTGTTTACAAAGGCTTGAGTTGTTCCTCCCTTTGCCAAAAGCTTTTTATCACTATTTCTAAATACTTCATAGCTAAAAACTACCTTCACTCCACTTATTTCTGTAACAGATGTCTTTATTAGAATCTCATCTCCATATTTTGCACCCTCTAAATATTTACAATGTGTTTCTACAATAGGCATCATTATTTCCATATCCTCTAGTTGCTTATATGTAATATTTAATTTCTCTATATACTCATCTCTAGCAACTTCAAACCATATATAGTACCTAGAATTATGTACAATTCCCATTTTATCTGTTTCAGCATATCTAACTTTAAGTACTGTATCATTAGTATACATAGATACCACTTCCTCTCTATATCCTGCGGACTTATACTACACGGATTAATTATACTTGTTTTATACATAAACTACAC
>NZ_BAEV01000139.1 GCF_000246895.1 Clostridium arbusti SL206
ACACGTAGTATTTTCCTTCAAAGATTGAACTGTAATTTATATTATTAGATATATTTATAAAATATAGGTTATTTTGTAAATGCTTAGCTATATAATAAATATATAAATGCTAAAAAAATACTTTAACTTACAAAAGTATAAAAAAGGTGTACAAGTAGTGAACAAAAGAAATAAATACTAACAATTATTTGTAAAATATAATCTATAAAAAAGTATGTAAAAATACTAAGATATATTATACATTTATAATATATTGAAAAATAATTATAGAAAAGGGTGATAAAGATTTTAACAGAATCAATAGAACCAGGCTATTTAGATGAGTTAGAATTTGTTTAACCAGCAATTAGTTTATATATAATAACTAATTGCTGGTTTTTAATTTTTATCTCCATATAACAAAAAACTTCTCAGATAATATCTAAGAAGTTTTGGTGCTGGCAATAGGAATTGAACCCATAACCTACTGATTACAAGTCAGTTGCTCTACCAATTGAGCTATGCCAGCTTGAAAATATGGCGACCTGGAAGGGGATCGAACCCTCGACCTCTGGCGTGACAGGCCAGCACTCTAACCAGCTGAGCTACCAGGCCATATTTTGTGGTGGGCATTACAGGGCTCGAACCTGTGACCCTCTGCTTGTAAGGCAGATGCTCTCCCAGCTGAGCTAAACGCCCACAAAAATGGTGACCCCTACGGGACTTGAACCCATGTTACCACCGTGAAAGGGTGGTGTCTTAACCGCTTGACCAAGGGGCCTTATTAAATTTATTGCCGCATCTCATGACCCAACAATAAATATGATACAAAAAAAACAACTAAATGTCAACAAAAACTTTTATATTTTTTTATTTTATTTTAAATTAGAGTTATAATTTGCAATCTATCGCTTTAATTTCCCAATGCTTTCCAAGATTAACAGTGCAGTATCTTCAATAGCTCTTCTTGTTACATCAATAATTCTACAATTCAACCTTCTCATAATTTTATCAGCAAATTCTAGTTCCTCAAGTATTCTTTCGCCATTTGCATACTTTACATTCCTATTTTCACATCCATATTTATCTAACCTATGCTTTCTTATATCCATAAGCTGCATTGGCTCTATTGTTAATCCTATTATTTGTTTTTTATTAATATCATAAATTTCTTTTGGTACTTCTATTTCAGGTATTAAAGGTATGTTTAATGCCTTTATACCTTTATTAGCTAAATACATACACAGAGCTGTCTTAGAAGTTCTTGAAAGCCCTATTAAAACTACATCTGCTTTTTTTATACCTCTATTATCCTTGCTATCATCATATTGAATGGCAAATTCAATAGCTTGTATTCTCTTATAATATTCTGAGTCCATATCCCAAATCGCTCCAGGCTTATATTCCGGAATCTTTTTTAATATTCTTGATATTATACTGATTGATGGAGCAAGAACATTGTTTATCGGTATTCCTACCTTCATACATCTTTCTATAAGAAATTCCCTTACCTCAACTAAAACTAAAGTAGAAATAATTATACTATTTTTTTGATCTTCAATACTAGAAATAAAGTTGTCTACATCTTTTAATGTTTTTATATAAGTTATTCTCTTAATCTCAATGTATTCATCAAATTGTTTAGAAACAGCTTTTGCCACTTGTTCCGCTGTTTCACCTATTGAATCAGACACCGCATAAATAGTCAGCATTTCAATACACCTCTCACTATATTATTTGAGTTTCTTCTTTCGCTAAGCTTAGATGAATTGAATATTTTATATACTATTTTTCAGAAAAATCATAGGTATCAAAATACTTAATTTGAACTTCTATTTGAAAGTTCTACTAGTGCACAACCTTCCATTGCTGTAATATTATTTCTTTTACAATAATCCAATATTTCCATACTCCCTGCTCCTGGCTGAATAAGTACTTTATCTATGCCTAAATTCTTAGCTTCTTTTAATATTTCAATACCTATTAAAGGATTTATACATAAATCTATAACCTCTATTTTATATTTAACATCACTTAACTTTAAGTATATATCCTCTGATTTTCCTCTAGGATTGACACCAAATACATTGTATCCTGATTCTTTTAGTGCGTTAAGTATTTTATAAGCATATTTACTTGAGTTTAGTACATCTCCCACTACAATCCAATTCTTATATTTCATTAATTCATTAGCATCCATTAACATCATCCTCCTAATTAGTTTATACTATTATTATAAACTAATTATCCCTATATATGCTTATTCATTAAGAAGATGCAGCACTCTTTCCTGCCAAATATCCTGAACTCCATGCCCATTGAAGATTAAAGCCTCCACAATCACCATCAACATCTAATAATTCTCCACAAAAATATAAACCATCCATAATTTTTGACTTCATAGTTTTATCTTCTATATATTTTGTATCTACTCCACCAGCAGTAACCTGAGCATTAGAAAAAGAATTGGTATCTGTAACTTGAAAAGTCCATTCTTTTAATAGCTTATAAATATTTTCCTTTTCCTTCCATCCTAATTCAAAGCAGCACTGATGTATATCGCTTATTTTAGCTTCCTTTAAAATTATTGGTATTATTTTTTTATTGATAACTCCAATGAATGAATTAAGTATACTTCTATAGCTAAACATCCCCCAATGATTTTCTAGAAAATCTACAAGTTTATCCATTTTATATTGATACATCATATCGATTCTTATATCTACTTTTTTACCTCGTTCAAGAGCTTCAGCTGCAATACGACTTATCTGTAGTATAGGTGGTCCTGATATGCCATAATCAGTGAAAAGAATCTCTCCAAATTCTCTTCTTATTACTTCTTCATTTACTAATATATCTGCATAACCGTTAAATTTAACCCCTGACAAAGCCCTTAAGTTTTTATAATTAAGTTTTAATTGTACTAACGCTGGTGTAGGCTTAACTATTTTGTGCCCAAAAGATTTTGATATCGAATACCCAATACCATCTGAACCTGTTTTAGGTGCAGCCTTGCCACCTGTAGCTAGTATAATCTTATTACACTTAAAAACTTCATCTTCGGACAAAGTAAAGATATTAAATTCTTTATTCTTTAATTTAATATCTTTAACTTTGCTATTTAGATATATAGGTATATTTCTTTCTTCTACAGCTAATCTGATTGTATCTAATACAGATGAGGCCTGAAGTGACATAGGGTACATCTTACCATCTTCTAATGTGATAAGAGGCAATCCTATGGAGTTAAAAAACACTTCACAATCTTTAAAATTAAAATTGTCTAATGAAAAGTTAAAAAAGCCTTCATTCCTGCTATGATATCTAGAATAATCTATACATTTATTAGTTATATTGCATCTTCCATTTCCTGTAGTAAGTAGCTTCTTACAAATTCTATCATTACCTTCTAAAATTGCTACATCTTTGCCTAAATCCTTAGCTGTAATAGCTGCCATAACACCTGATGCACCGCCACCAACTATAATAATATCATGTTTCAAAATATTTTCTCTCCCCTATCACTCTAAAACATTAAGTTGTAACTATGATATATAAACCTACTATTTACTCCAAATAGTTTTAACGAGACTAAGCTTTTCTCCATTAGAGTTTAAGAGGGAGGTATATATTATATATCCATCATCGATCTCTATGGTTTCACTAAAAACTTTTATTGCCTCTCCATAGGCTGTCTCTTTATCATAATCTATTTTTAATTGTTTTAATTTATAATCATTTAGTATTTCCTCAGACACTGTTTCTAGAGCCCAGGATACGTATTTAACATTATTCACATGTTTATTAGTATCTATATCACTATATCTCACATAAAATGTTTTTTCTTCCGTAATATTAGTAGGTTCTCTTAATTTTTCAAACTCAATTGGTGCATTATCTTCTTCAGTAAGACCAAATTTTTCCCATATCTCTTGTTTTATTTTACAAGGTCGTCTTCTATTTATATTTATCATAAACCATAGTGAATTAGCAGTAGCTATTACTTCTCCTAAAGAGTTTATAATTTCATATTTTCTATAAGCATAGAATCTCCTCACCGAATGTGCCCATGTTCTTACCCTTAATATTTCTCCAAGCATAGCATATTTATTTATTTTTATATCCCATTTATACACAACCCATGCTATATTATTTTTCAAAAGATAGTTTATCCCCATATCTAAGCTTTCAGAATGATTTAGTGCTAAATCTTCAAAATAATTTATAAAACTTGCAACAAATGCTCTGCCATTTCTATCTGCTTCATAATGATGAACTCTGTAAGATTTTTCATAAGATATATCTTTCATATTATCCATCTCCCCATATAAGTCATCTAAAAAGAAGTATAAAGTAAAATATGCTACGAATATTTAGTATCATACAAAAATGCAGATTATTATAATAACGTAGTACCATAATACATTTCTGCATAAGTAGTATAATTCAACATAAATTAGCATACTAGCTGATTATTTCTTTGAAGATCCCTAATTAAAATAATTAAAAATAAGCACTGAATTTAAAAATAAACCCAGCGCTTCTACAGTCAAAATTTTGTTTATAAATTATTATTTGTTTAATGCTGTTAATAAATCATTTAAATCTAGTGCATGAACCATTGCAGCTTGTTCTAATGTTTCTCCTTGAGATGATGGACATCCTATACATCCCATTCCGAAGCTCATTAATACTTCTGCTTTTTCTGGATAAGTTCTTACAACTTCCCCTATAGTAGTATCTTTGTTAATTTCCATAATGTATACCTCTCTTCTCTACTTAATAGTATTATTATAACACATTTAATATACTATTAAAGTTTATTTTTACTAAATTAGTTTTAGTTATAATATAAGTATTATACATTTATATTTCGCTAACTACAATAGTTTGATCTCTTCTTGGTCCTACTGAAACTATGGAAACTTTTGTATCTGTTAACTCTTCTATTCTCTTTAGATAAATTTTAGCATTCTCAGGAATTTCATCATAAGTTCTTGCAGTTTCTATGCTCTCATCCCATCCTTCAAATTCTTCATAAATTGGTTTACAAAGAGCTAAGTCTTCAAGACTTGCAGGTACATAATCTATAGTATTTCCATTAATTTCGTATCCAACACATACTTTTATCTTATCTATTCCAGCTAAAGTATCTATTTTAGTCACAGCAAAGCTTGTAAGCCCTGAAACTCTTGCTGCTGATTTTAAAATCACAGTATCAAGCCATCCACATCTCCTAGCTCTACCTGTAGTTACACCATACTCATGACCTTTATCTCTTATATGTTCTCCCATATCATCAAAAAGCTCTGTAGGAAATGGTCCCTTTCCTACTCTAGTTGTATATGCTTTAGCAATTCCTATAGCACTATTAATCATAGTAGGCCCTATACCAGCTCCAGTACATACTCCACCTGCAATTGTACTAGAAGATGTAACAAAAGGATATGTTCCATAATCTATATCTAGTAAATTTCCCTGTGCCCCTTCAAAAAGTACTTTTTTGCCTTGCTTTATTTCATTGTAAACTCTTACTGATGCATCAGCTACAAAATTTTTCATTCTCTCTGCATAGTTTATGTATTCTTTATAGATAACATCAAAGTCAAAGGTATCCATTCCATAAATTTTAGATAAAACATTATTTTTATCGGCGATATTTTCCTTAAGTTTTTCTTTAAAAACTTCTTTATGCATTAAATCACAAACTCTTATACCGCTTCTTTCAGCCTTATCTGTATAACAAGGACCTATTCCCTTTCCAGTAGTACCTATGTCATTTTTACCTCTTACTTTTTCCTTTGCCCCATCTAGTGCTCTATGATATGGCATTATAAGTTGTGCTCTATCACTAATTAATAACTTTTCAGGAGTAACCTTAACTCCAAGGTTTTCAAGATACTCTATTTCCTCAAACATAGCTTTAGGATCTAAAACCACACCATTACCTATAACATTAAGTTTATCTTCATATAGTATTCCTGATGGTATAAGATGAAGTTTATATTGTTTATCTCCTACCTCAACAGTATGACCTGCATTATTTCCACCTTGAAATCTAACAACAACATCAGCTTCCTCTGCTAGATAGTCTGTCATCTTTCCTTTACCTTCATCACCCCACTGAGCTCCTAAAACAATAAATGCTGACATAATAATTCCTCTCTTTCCTACCTGTTTAGGCACCTTAAAGAAATAACTACTTATTCATTTGTCATTTCTTTTTAGTTTACCAAAATATTTTTAATTTTCTTTTTCTGCTATATTTCTAGCAACTATAACACCTGTAACGGATGCCTGCATAAGTCCTCTTGTAATTCCTGCTCCATCACCTATAGTATATAAATTCTGTATCTGTGTTTCAAATTTATTATTTGTTTCAAATTTACTTGAATAAAATTTAACTTCCACTCCGTACAAAAGAGTATTTTTACTATATAAACCAGGTGCAATTTTATCAAATGCTTTTAAAGCTTCTACAATTGAAGTCAAATGTCTTTGTGGAAGCACAAAGCTTAAATCACCAGGGACTGCTGATTTCATCGTTGGTATAGTTGTTGATTTCTCAAGTCTTGAGTCATTGGTTCTTCTTCCCATTAATAAATCACCAAGTCTTTGAACCATTATTCCACCACCTGTTAACATATTACCAAGTTTTGCAATATATTGACCATAGTCGATTGGTTGATTAAATGGTTCTGTAAAAGTAGTTGATACAAGCATAGCAAAATTAGTATTATTAGTTCTCAATTCTTTTTCTCCATAACTATGCCCATTAACTACTGCCATACCTTCATCATAATGTTCCTCAGAAACTACTCCACCAGGATTCATGCAGAAAGTTCTAACTTTATTTCCAAATGTATCAGAATAATAGACAAGCTTTGCCTCATATAGGTCTTTAGTTAAATGATCCATAATTGAATTTGGCACCTCAACTCTTACTCCTATATCAACAGCATTATTTGTAGTTTTTATGTTAAGACTTTTTGCTTCTCTTGTAAGCCACTCTGCTCCACCTCTTCCAGGTGCAATAACTAAGTTTTTAGTTTCAATTTTAAATTTGCCTGACTTATTCTTTATATTTATTCCCTTAACCTTATTATTTTCAACTATTATACCCATAGCTTCTGTAAGCTCTTCAAATTCTGTATTAGTATTCTCTATAAGGTGTAGGTACATTTTTTTCAAAACTTCATACGCAAGTTCAGTGCCTAAATGTCTTACAGGACACCCAACAAGCCGAATGTTATGTTTACTAGCTTCATATTTTATCTCGTCTACTTTTTCATTATTTAATCCGTATACAGTTTTACTTGCACCAAACTTTAAATATATATCATCACAATAATTTATTAGTTCTTGTGACTCTTCTTCTGAATAGTAATCTAAAATTCTTCCTCCGACTTCTGGGCTCAGTGATAATTTACCATCAGAAAAGGCTCCTGCCCCTGACCATCCAAAGGTTATACCACACGGATTACAGTTTACACATTTACCAGTTTTTCTTGCAGGACAAGTTCTCTTCTCAATACTTCTACCTCTATCAATTATTAAAATACTTGTTTGTGGTTTAATTTTTGTAATCTCAAGTGCTGTAAAAATACCTGCTGGACCGGCTCCTACTACTACAACATCATAATTATTTTTCAACTCATATCCCTCCCTTTAACATATTATCAGAGCAATGTAAACTAGTCAATACAACTCCCGAATATTAATACAAGCTTAATTTATATAGTTCGTATTATATAATGACATAAAAAAAGTGGCCATACTACGTGT
>NZ_BAEV01000138.1 GCF_000246895.1 Clostridium arbusti SL206
TAGAGTTTTAGTTCCTGAAGCAAAAGAAGCTTTAAACAAGTTTAAAATAGAGGCTGCTAATGAAGTTGGTACTCCTTTAACTAATGGTTATAATGGAGATCTTACTTCAAGACAGAATGGTTCCGTTGGCGGACAAATGGTTAAAAAGATGGTTGAAGATTACGAAAACCGTTTAAAATAATTGAATCGTCATAAAAGTATAGTATATAATTTTTAGTTAAAACACACAACTTAATTTGGTTGTGTGTTTTTCCTTTTTATATTTACTTATAGCTATAGGTAATACATATTTTATGAACAATTAAAACAAGAATTATAAAAAATGTTAATTAATTTGCCATAGAACTGTAACTTAATTTAACTATAGTGTAATTGAATTCCATTTTAGTATTTTAATTTGAGGTGAGCGAAATGTGTAATGAAGTAATTTATTCTGTAGTAGTTCCATTATATAATGAAGAGCTTGTTATTGATGAAAGCTATAAAAGAATAAAGAAAGTAATGTACTCTACTAATGAAAATTATGAAATTATATTTATTAATGATGGTAGTACAGATAGAACAAAGGATAAAGCTGAACTAATATGCAGTAAGGATGAAAAAATTAAACTTTTAAATTTTTCTAGAAATTTTGGGCATCAATCTGCAATAACTGCTGGAATGAATTCATCTATAGGAGATGCTATCATAGTAATTGATGGAGATCTTCAAGATCCTCCAGAAATAATTCCAAATATGATTGACAAGTGGAAAGAAGGTTATGAAGTCGTCTATGCTAAAAGATCAAAACGAGAAGGTGAGACATTTTTCAAAAAATTTACTGCGAAAACATTCTATAGATTATTAGATAATATGACTACTGTTAATATTCCTGTGGACACAGGTGATTTCAGACTTATAGATAGAAAAGTATGCAATGCTTTAAATTGTCTTCCTGAAAGAAATAGATATGTGAGAGGTCTTGTCAGTTGGGTCGGCTATAAACAGACCTCTATTGAGATTAATAGAAAAGAAAGATTTGCCGGACAGACTAAGTATTCATTAAAAAAAATGATGCAATTAGCTCTTGATGGTATAACTTCATTTTCTTATAAACCACTTGTTATTTCAGGATATTTAGGTGTTTTAATTTTGTTGATAGGCATATTTTCCTTCATATGTATCATTATAAGAAAAATATATAATCATACTCAGATTTTAAGCTTTAGTTTAATTTTATCAATTAACTTTGTCATGTTTGGTCTAATATTATTAGCCATAGGAATAATGGGAGAATATATAGGAAGGATTTTTGATGAAGGTAAAGCTCGACCTAATTATATAATTTCAAGTAGAATAAATTTTAAGAAAGATGATAAAAACATATGACATTTATAATCAATGCATTTAATTAAGGAGGTCATTTATTTGGAAAAAAAAATAAAATTTACAAAAAGTACTTTGGGAATATCATTAATTCTAATTTTATCTATAGTATTAAATTTTGCTAATTTAGGCATTGAAGGTTATGCCAATACTTTTTATGCTGCTGGTGTAAAAAGTATGATGATGAATCTTAAAAATTTCTTTTTTGCATCCTTTGATCCATCTGGGTTTGTAACTATTGATAAGCCCCCTTTGGGGTTTTGGCTTCAAACCATATCTGCAAAAATATTTGGATTTAGCGGTTTTAGTATAATACTGCCTCAGGCTCTAGCTGGAGTACTTTCAGTTGCACTTATATATTATATTGTGAAAAAATCTTTTGGAACCTTAGCAGGATTAGTTTCAGCTTTATGCCTTTCAGTAACTCCAATAACTGTAGCCGCAGGTAGAAATAACACAATAGATAATTTACTTCTCATAACTTCACTGATAGCGTGTCTGGCTATTCTTAAAGCTGCTGAAAAAGGAAAATTTAAGTTTCTCCTATTGAGTTTAATTTTTATAGCTATAGGTTTTAATATAAAAATGGTGGAGGCATATATGGTAGCACCGGCAATATATATAACATATTTTCTTTCTTCTACTATATCCTTTAAGAAGAAAATTAAACACCTTATTTTAGGTACAGTTATACTTTTAGCGGTATCACTTTCCTGGGCTATAATTGTAGATTTAGTTCCTGAAAATAATAGACCTTTTATAGGCAGTAGTACCAATAACACAGTTATGGAACTTATAGTTGGTCACAATGGATTGCAAAGAGTAGGTATAGGTGGGAGAAATGTCGGAGGGAATCTACGCTCTCAAGACTCATTAAAAAATAGATCTAATAATAGAAATAAAATTAATAGGATGCCCGTTCAAGGTGAATTGTCTAATCCTTCAAATAAAAATATATCAGCTCAATATGGCATGAGAAATACTTCTAATCCAAGCATTATTAGATTATTTTCTAATAATAATATGTCAGATCAAATAGCCTGGCTTTTGCCTTTTGCTTTAATTGGATTTTTAGCACTAATATTAAACGGGGCCTTTAGATTTTCTTTCGATAATAGACAAAATTTATCATTAGTTTTGTGGATTGTATGGTTATTAACTGAGTTTATATATTTTAGTTTCGTAAAAAATATAACACACACCTATTATTTAACAACCATGGCACCATCTATTGCTGCTTTAGTTGGAATTGGACTATCATCCATGTGGGAAGTCTATAAAAAGCATGAATGGAAATCATGGTTTTTACCAATAGCATTTATTATAAATGCCCTTGTTGAAATGCGTATTTTATCCTATAATTATGGAAAATCAAACGGTTATAAAATTATAATCATAATAACAGCAATTTTATGTTTTATAGCTTCCATATCCTTAATTATAATTAACATATCTAAACTTGAAGATAAAATTTTGCATAAAAGAATTTCAATATTAAGCAAAACAACAGTTAGTATTGCTTTTATAGGTATTCTAATTGCTCCTACAATTTGGTCATTTACCCCTATGTTTTATAAAATGAATGGCAGTAGTCCTTCTGCCGGATTAGAGCTCTCATATAATAATCAAGGAAGAAATACAATTGTCAGTAATAATTCAAAACTCATAAAATTTTTAGATGCTAATAGAACAAATGAAAAATATCTTGTTGCAGTACCTTCTGCTATGTCTTATGGTTCAGATTTAATACTTGAAACTGGTGATCAAGTAATGACTATTGGAGGTTTTAGTGGATCTGATAAAATAATTACTGTAAATCAATTTAAACAATTAGTTGATTCTGGAGCTATAAGATATGCTATAGTAAATACCGTGTCAAATAGTGGAGGAATGGGTGCATATGGCTTTATGGGTAATAACTCAAATAATGCTCTAATGAATTGGATTAAACAAAATGGAAAGATTATCCCAGAAAGCAAATGGCAAAACTCTACTAATTCAAGAAACCGAACAGAAAAACAGGGCTCCAGTAATTTTTCTGATAGATCAAATTCTGTTCAATTATATGATTTAAAACATAATAAATAATAATCAATTACTAATTCTCTTGTGTATATATATGTTGCAATAAATTATATTCATTTATAAAATTATTAGTTTGTCTAGAGATCATCTATTGGCTATTATTAATGTATAATTTTAATTGCAATATATATTAATAATTTTTATACAGAAAAGTAAGTATTATTAATGGTTTGCTGGATTACTTAAAAAATTGAAATTTAATTATATTTTTAGTATACTTAATACTTAATTCTTAATACTTAATTCTTAACAAAGTAATATTTGTCTTATAACTATATATAATTAAATAAATACTATTTTTTAAGGAGTCTTCCAATGGCCAATTGTAGTAAATGCGGATATGAAATTTCCGACAACTCTAAATTCTGTCCTAAATGCGGTAGTCCTATTAAAACTGATGAAATTTCAAAGCCGGTTAATGACACTGATCAATCTACAAATAACCATAGTACTAATAACTTCACAATATTAATAATTACAATAGTTGTAATAGTAACTATCTCACTGGCAACAGGAATTTTTTTTGGGTTACGTTATTATTTATCTAGTATTATACCTAAAAACAATAATGTAGCATCGGCTCCATCAAATTTATTACCCAATACTCCTAGCAATAACAACAGTGCTAGTGATGACAAACCAAATACCTATAAAGATCCTAGTGACAATACTCAAGTTACTCCTAAAGATAATGGTATGGTTGTAACACCAAAAACTTACATTGATGATAACACTGATACCAGTAACACTAATTACTATAATTATACATCAGATTTTATTTTCCCATATAGTGATTCCGTGATGTTAAGTGATTCAGATGTGGCTTACCTTGATAAAGGTAAAATAAGAATGGCAATAAATGAAATCTATGCAAGACACGGTTATATATTTCATCAACATCCCTATGTAGATTACTTTAATGCAAAATCTTGGTATCATCCCGACAGCAGTTTTAAAGGTTCAGATTCAGAACTAAGCAGAGCAGAAGTTTATAACATTCAACTTCTTCTTAAATATGAAAAAAGCAAGTGAACTCGTTTCAGCAAGCTGAAACATCGGGAAATCAGGTGAAGATATTAACCTTTAATGCATGAAAAGTTAAATATCATGCTATAAGATAATAATATTAAAATAAAAGGTTTGACACTGAAATTAATTTTATTTTCAGTATTAAACCTTTTTATCATAATTATAAGTACTAGAATAAATCATTAGTAGCCCTTTATCTTTATCTTTTATTTGTAACTTATTAACAAAAGGCCAAAGCCTTTAATTATTATTCGCCACAATGAACCACTTACCATTATCCTGTTTATTAATTGTATAATTAACATGAATATTACTTGTACTATAGCTATATTGCCAAGTTTCAGTAGTATCTACATATATATTATGGAAAGTATCATCACTAAATTGTATATTGTTCACTTGTATGTTTACTAAAGATGTTCCACTGTAACTATTGTAGTATAAATTATTTACTATATCATTCCATTTACTTGAATTTTGAAGTACATAGGGCAATAAATTACTCATATCTCTATTATCTCTTACTTTATTCATAGCAACCCTATATCCATTGATAATCTTATTAATATATTCCTTAAGTTGATCACTAGGTTCTATTTTCACATTTTGTATGCTATCTCCTGCCTTGCCGTTAATATCTATAGGTTTAATATCTCCATTAGTAAACCTTACTGTAAAAGGATATCCCAAAAACATATCTATAGCTTCTTCATTTTTTATGTTAATAGCCTTGTCATTAATCTTCATGCTAACATTATTAGGTTGAATTATGGAAGTAGTCTTAATAAATGGAGCTGGGTCTACAAACCATTTTCCATTTTTATTATAATCCTTTTTATTTTCAAGGGTAAGCGGTATTTGTCTGTTTTCTCCACTAGCGCTTATAGATACATCATATGAATATACTTGATTTGCTTTGCCTTCAGCATTGAACCCTTTATTATTAGATAGAGATGTGTTTTTAGTATTATCTATCTTCTGCATAGTATAATTAGAAATTGAATTTCCACCAAATGACTTTTTAAAATCCTCTTTGGTTAAAAAAATCTTTCCATCTAGTTTCGTGGTATCAAAATAATTATATGCACTATCAAAATCACCTTTTTTTAATGCATCCATAAATCTTTGTGCTTTGTAGTCTGGAGAATTTGTCACATCGTAATAATATTTAAATAAGATACCTGCAATAATTACTATCAATACAATAATTGAAGCTATAATAATTTTTTTCTTATTTTTCTCTTGTAAAATCAAATTTTTCCCAGATTTCTTAGGCAGCGTAGTTTCTCCAATTTCACTAGACTTATCTTCATTTACCGCAGAAACTAAAGATTCATTTGTAATTAATTCACTATAATGCTCTTTAAATTCATATCCACAATAGGGACAAAATTTAATATTTTCTTTAGTTATTTTTGTTCCACACTGTGGGCAAAAATTTCCCTGAATATTGATTTTGATTTCTGAATCTTTTTTATTATGCTCTTCCATAAAGCATCACCATCCATTTAAAGAAATTTTCTATCCTACTATAGAACTCAAAATCAATTTAAGTAATAAAAATACAATAAGTATAAGTCCGAAATATCCAGCTATAAGTGTACAAGCTGATTTATTTTCAGACAACTGAAATTCCTTAGTAAGACCTCTAAATAATGATAATTGACTTAGAATTGAACCTATGAGCAGTGGTATAAGTCCTATGATTGGTGAAATGTAAGAAAGTACTATAAATAAAAAGAAACCGAATAAATTTGGAACATTTGAAGCTATAACTACTTTCCATAAAGCTTCAGGATTATCTTGTCCCCCAAGAATTATTCTTCCAACTAGGTAATCAATAATAAACATTACTCCCATAGAAATAATAAATATAATAGCAGTAATTATAAAAATCCTACCATAAAGATTTCCTAAAAATTGATTCATGTTAAAGTATTGTTCTAGCATCCTATCCCCAAAACTAGTAGCTGCATTATCTATTAAAACTTTAGTGTTCCATATTTCTAGTAATCCTAGTATTAAGGCCATTAATATAGTAAAAACTGCTGCAGTTTCTTTTGACATGATTTTATCCACTTTAGTTATGGTGGTCAAAGGAGTTTTAATCATTGAGATAAATGTTTCCCATATTTCTGATATAACCTTTGAAAATAAATTTACAGTTTGAGTTTCCGTTATAGCTTTCTTATTTGTATTAACTTTTCCGATTGGAGTACCACACTCACTACAAAAGTTTTCTCCCTCCTTTAACTCATTACCACAATTTTTACAATAAGACATACAATCTACACTCCTTAAAATAAAGCTTCTCAGATTATATATATTTTTTCGAAATTATATTATTACTAAAAGACTGATCTAGTTTTTAACCTTACATCATTCAATCAATGCTTCTGCCACAGTTCTATAATAATTATATTCTTTTTCTCATTAAGAATAAGTGATAATAAAAAAAGAACGGCCATTAATTGACTGTTCTTTTTGGTAAGCTTAATCCATAAATAGAAATTTATCTATATTAATATTTTTACTATTCTCTGGTATATTTGTTTCACTGGCAACTACAAAAATCAATAAATTATTATTAATATCTACTGTAACTTCTTCAATTTGATATTTAACATAGAGAATGTCATCTTCTTCTTTTTTATATTTAACAAAACCATCAGTACTTTTTATGTTATTAATCAATTTAGTATCTTTAACTTCCTTAATTTCTTCTCCCTGAATTAAGAACGCAGAATCTGTATAATTGTATGTATAATTTACTATTTTATTTGTTAACATTTATTCTCTCCTCCTTACATCATGCTATATTATAGCACTCTTAATCTTATTAGTGTATATTAAACTTCAATTTTAATGTGCAATAATATTTACTACCACCCCCGTATATATTATAGATAAAATTTTAAATTTTAAAGGAATTTGATTACTTATAATGAATATTATAAAAAGAGGGGGTGTAAAGCTATGAATCTTGAATTCAAAATTAGAGGATTAGATTCAATTAAAAATCGTTTAATCCAATTAGAAAAAAATGATTCAGTATCCTACAATAATTTATTTACCACTTCTTTTATGAAAAAACATACTAAATTCTCTAGCTTTAATGAATTTTTAAAGTCTGGTAATTTTATTGTGAACTCTATAAATGACTTTAAAGCAATCCCAGATAGAGAAATGGATTCCTATGTAAGAAGGATAAGTAATTTTTCCTCATGGCAAAATATGTTAGATTCAGCTGTTAAAGATTATACTGCTAAAAAATTAGGATTTTGATATTTATGTTTACAGTGTAAATAGTGTATATATTTAACTCACTATTTACACTCACATTAACTAAGCAAAGTGTCATTATAAGACTTAGTCTGGTTTTAATTCTCT
This sequence comes from Clostridium arbusti SL206, assembly GCF_000246895.1. Lineage (GTDB taxonomy): Bacteria > Bacillota > Clostridia > Clostridiales > Clostridiaceae > Clostridium_I > Clostridium_I arbusti. Next base: position 7,870 of record NZ_BAEV01000138.1, read on the forward strand.
TCAAAATGCCACCTAAATCTTTTGTATTTGAAATTTATTTATAATTTATTACACTTGGCTTTATAATAAATTCTATCATTCTACATTTTCAATAATTTGTTCTCTAGTTAGAACTCA
>NZ_BAEV01000137.1 GCF_000246895.1 Clostridium arbusti SL206
ACACGTAGTATGTTATTTTTTATAATATATAAATTTAAAAACTAGAATTTTACAACTATAATATTAATTATTCATTATATATTTCTTTGCACTCAATATTGAAGATGCACTCATTGAGAATTCATCTAATCCATATTGTGTAAGTGTTGGTATAGCTTTTTCATCTCCAGCCATTTCACCACACATTCCACACCATTTACCTTCTTTATGAGCTGCTTCTATTGTCATTTTTATAAGTCTAAGAACTGCTGGGTGCATTGGATTATATAAATATGATACATTTTCATTCATTCTATCTGCTGCTAATGTATACTGAATTAAATCATTAGTTCCAATACTAAAGAAGTCTACATACTTAGCAAGTTCATCTGCCATTACTGCTGCTGCTGGTATCTCTACCATTATTCCTGTTTCCAAGTCAGCATTGAATTCTTTTCCTTCAGTTTTAAGTTCTTCCATACATTCTCCTAAAACTTCTTTTGCTGCTAAGAATTCTTCTAATGAAGAAATCATTGGGAACATTATTTTTAAATTACCAAAAGCTGAAGCTCTAAGTAATGCTCTTAATTGAACCTTGAATATATCTTTTCTACCAAGACATAATCTTATAGCCCTATATCCAAGAAAGGGATTCATTTCTTCAGGTAATGGTAAATACGGAAGTTTCTTATCTCCACCTATATCAAGTGTTCTTATAACTACTGGTCTACCATCCATTCTTTCTACAACATGCTTATAGGATTCAAATTGTTCTTCTTCTGTTGGCATTGAATCTCTATCCATGTATAAGAACTCTGTTCTGAATAAACCTATACCGTCTCCTCCATTAGCTAAAACTGCTTCAACATCGTGAGCTTTTCCTATATTTCCACAAACCTCAACACGTTTTCCTGCTTTAGTTTTAGTCTCTACACTTATAAGTTTTTTAAGTTCTTCTCTTTCCTCTTCAAATTTAGCTTTTCTTTCAGTATATATCTTCAATGTAGCTTCATCTGGATTTAGTATTACTTCTCCTTCTATTCCATCTACAATAACTAAGTCTCCATTTTTAACAGTATCTGTTATATTATTAAGACCAACTACTGCTGGTATTTCAAGAGTTCTAGCCATTATAGCACTATGAGAAGTTCTTCCTCCAATATTAGTTAAAAATCCAATAACTTTAGATTTATCAAGTTGAGCTGTATCAGACGGTGTTAAATCATGAGCAACTATTACAGTATTTTCTTGGAGATTATCCTCTGAACTTATCGTACCTGCAAGATTCCCAATTAATCTTTTTCCCACGTCTTTAACATCTGCTGCTCTCTCTCTCATGTATTCATCTTCAATTGCAGCAAAAATACCCATATACATTTCTACTACATCAGAAACAGCCTTTTCTGCGTTTATTGAATCTGATGATATCTTGTCTTCAACAGCTCCAGTAAATTCTGGATCATCTAAAAGCATGATGTGACTTTCAAAAACTGCCGCCTTGTCTGCACCTAATTCTTTTTCTGCTTTTTCTTTTATTTTTTGTAACTGAGCTCTTGAATTTTCAATGGCAGTACTTAATCTTGACTTTTCAGACTCTATATCATCTACTTTTTTATCAGTAATCTCAACTTCATTATTAGTTTTTATTACAACATTACCTATGGCATATCCTTTTGAAGCAGCAATCCCTTTTCTCATTTTTATTCCTCCTAAATTCCAACACTAATTTTTTATATGAATATATTAAAGCAATAATGGTGCCAACTCTTATTAAAAATCTTAATCCTTTATATATCATAGTTTTCTAAATAAAAAGAGTTTTTATGTATGCCATATATTGATATTTTTTATCAACATATTTCTACATTTTTTATGAAACTTTTTGAAATAGTCTACTAGATTTATTGAAAAATAAGGTGTACAATTTAATTGATAAAAAGTATCAACGATTTTCTTATTTATGCTATTTTTTATCAATAACATCCAAGGGAGGTTATTATGTTTAAAAATTGTATCGTAATAAATTCAAAAAATGGCATTCATACAAGAATTGCTGCTATGATAGTCCATAAATCATCTGAACTTAAAAATATTTATAATATAAATCTTTATATAAAAAAAAATGATGCGGTTGAACCAATGGCAATAAGCATGCTAGCTTTGATTTCACAAAGAATACAAAACGGGGAAATAATTGAAGTATCATGCAAAGAAGATAATCACAATGGCCAAAAAGCAGTGCTTGAACTCTGTAAATTCATAACTAGTGGACTAGAACTTGATGATACTCCAATATCTAATTTAGATGCTATTATTGAGCAAAACACCATTGCAAACGAACAAATTCTTGCAAATATTCCTTTAGGTATAATTGTAATAGATGCTCATTCTTATATCATTTCCATGAATGAATATGCATTAGATATTGTTGAAAAAAATAATGATGAGGTCCTTGGTAAGTCTGTTCTAGATATTATTCCAACATCAGAACTACCATTAATTATTTCTTCTAAGAAAAAACAATTAGGTAAAACTCAACATATAAATAATAAAATTGTTATAGTAAATAGATCTCCTATAATCTCAAATGGAGAAGTAATAGGTGCTATTGGCGTTTTTCAGGATATATCCGAAGTAATAGGTATGAAGGAACTAAATGAAAAATTTAAAAAAATATTAGAAACTTCTCATGACTTAATATGTTTTGTGGATGAACATAGAAAAATAAGTTATGTAAATCCCACATATGAAACAAGCTTTAACCTAAAATCCTCAAATATACTTGGAAAAGATCTAATAGATATTTCACCTAACGGTTATAGAATGAAAGTTTTTAATACAAAAAAATCTATAGAAAATAAATTGTATAGCAAAAATGATGTTAACATTATTTCAACTGTAGAACCAATTTTTATAGATAATTATTTTAAAGGAGTTATTTCAATATCTAAAACTGTAAATGAAATAAAAGATATGGCTAGTAAATTAGAAAAATCTGAAGAAGAGTTAAACTATTATAAATCCGAACTAAAAAGACACACTATGCTAAGCAGTAACTTCAATAACATCATAGGTAATTCTACATCTTTAAAAGATGCATTAATTATAGCAGACAAGGCTTCTGCGACTACTTCCACAGTTCTAATAAGAGGTGAAAGCGGTACTGGTAAAGAATTAGTTGCCAAAGCTATTCATAATAATAGTTTAAGAAGTGATAGACCTTTTGTAAGAATAAATTGTGCTGCTATACCTGAAAATTTATTTGAAAGTGAATTATTCGGATATGAAAAGGGAGCTTTCACTGGTGCATTAAAAAATAAACCGGGTAAATTTAGCATAGCTAATGAAGGTACCATATTTTTAGATGAAATCGGCGATATGCCAAAGGCTATGCAGGTAAAACTGTTACGAGTAATTCAAGAAAGAGAATTTGAAAGTGTTGGAGGTTTACTAACTCATAAGGTAGATGTAAGAATAATAGCTGCCACTAATAGAAACCTTGAAGAAATGATAAAAACAGGTGATTTCAGAGAAGATCTTTACTATAGACTAAATGTTATAACAATTCCTCTTCCACCTCTGAAAAAGAGAAAGGAAGATATAAACCTATTAGTAGAACATTTTATTAAAAAATTAAGTTTAAAACTAAATAAACCTATCCATTCCATCGATAGCGAAAGTCTTCAGTATCTTGAAAATTATCATTGGCCTGGAAATATACGTGAACTTGAAAATATTATCGAAAGAGCAATTAATATGTGTGATAATAATATTATTATAGCAAAGGATTTACCTATGTATATAACAAACCTTGTACCTAAAAATAAAGGCCTAATTAATTTTAAAGAAAACGAGGAACTAATGAAATTAGAAGATTATGAGAGAGAAATAATAACATTGGCAATGAAAAAATATAAAAGTTATAATAAAACCGGTCAAATTCTTGGAATTACACATAGGACTGTATCTTTAAAATGCAAAAAATATGGTATAGAAATTTTAAAATAATATATACCTGAAAGATAGTATTATTAAAGTTTATTTAAGAGCTGACTTATAATTTAAAATGTATAAATTCTCTCAAGGTAAAAAAGAGAGTGATATAAAAATTACATCCTCTCTTTTTTATGTTCACTTGTATTATTCTTCAATAACATCCTTTTTAAGAATTGTAAGCATAACCGCTGTTATAATTATTCCTGCAATTATTGCTATTAAATATCCTAAAAGATTTGTAATTACGTTTGGTATAACTAATACCCACAATCCACCATGTGGTACTGAAAGTTTACAACCAAATAACATTGATAATGCTCCTGTCACTCCTGCCCCTGCCATAATTGAAGGTATAACCTTCAATGGATCTGCAGCCGCAAAAGGTATTGCTCCCTCTGTTATAAATGATGCACCCAATGCCCAGGCAGCTTTTCCAGCTTCTCTTTCTGTTTCTGTGAATTTTCTTTTAGATACTACTGTAGCAAGCGCTATTCCAAGTGGCGGTACCATACCTGCTGCCATTACCGCTGCCATGATTGGTGATCCTCCAGCAACTATTGTCCCAGTTGCAAAAACATATGCCGCTTTATTAACTGGGCCCCCCATATCAAAGGCTTGCATAAGACCAAGTACCAAACCAAGAATTGCTGCATTAGCTCCTTGTAATCCTTTTAACCATGCAAACAATCCATCATTGATTGCCTTTACTGGATTACCTAAAATATATGCCATTAATAAAGCAATAAGTGCTGTAGAAAGTACTGGTAAAATTAAAACTGGCATTAATCCATCTAGTGCTTTGGGAAGCTTAACAAATTTCTTTATAGCTAAAACTATATATCCAGCTGCGAAACCTGCTACTAAAGCACCTAAGAATCCTGCACCTATAGTACTTGCCAGAGCTCCGCCTACAAATCCAGGAACAAGACCAGGTCTATCCGCAATTGAATAAGATATATATCCTGCTAAAACTGGAATCATAAGTGCAAACGCTTGTTTACCGGTTGAGAATAGTATTTCTGCAAATGAACCAGGCACATTATAAACATAAATTCCACCAAAAGCAAAACCTAAAGCTATAAGTATACCTCCAGCAGCAACAAATGGAATCATAAACGATACACCTGTCATTAAATGTTTATAAGGACCAGATCTATTTGACTTATTCTCTTTTTTAATAGTTTTTACATCCTCCATTAGCTCTTTGTTATTTGTTATTTTTACCTCTAATGCCTTGTTTATAAGTCCTTTTGCATCTTTTATTGCTTCTTTAACAGGTACCTCTATTAGCGGCTTTCCTATAAACCTTGATTTGTCAACATTTGTATCTGCTGCTATTATAACTGCATCCGCTTCGCTTAAATCGTTTTCATTGATAACATTTTCAGCTCCTACGGATCCTTGAGTTTCAACTTTAATTTCATATCCCATTTCTTTAGCTGCTATTTGAAGTGCCTCCGCTGCCATATAAGTATGTGCAATACCAGTAGGACAAGACGTTACTGCCACTAGTTTTTTCATGATAATCCCCCTAATCTCTTATTATTACATCATAAATTATTCAAAGATTTTAATAAATTCATCAAAATTATTTACATTATATAGCTTTTCACGCACATCTGTGTGCATAAGTTTTCTTGAAATTTCACTTAATGCTCTCAAATGAACATCACTAGACTCTTCAGGCACCGCTATTAAAAAAAATAAATGTGCAGGTTTGTCATCCATTGACTGATAGTCTATTCCCATTTTACTTAATCCAAAAGTTATTGTTGCTTCTTTTACCGCAGAGCATTTTCCGTGTGGAATAGCTATACCCATACCAATTCCTGTGGAAAATTCTTTTTCTCTTTTTATTACAGCTTTTTTTAATTCTTCTTTATCTGTCACTTTACCATCTTCATATAATACTTCTATAAGCTCATCTATAACCTTCTCCTTACTATTAGCTTTAAGATTGAAATTAATTCTTTCTTTTGAAAACATATCTTTAGTTGCCATATAAAATTCCCCCTATTTAGATTTTCATTTATATACTTCTATATCGTTTTATGTTCTTATTGTAAACCTTTACTTTGAAAACGTCAATACTTTTTTGCTTTTTTATGATATTTTTGAACATATAATTAATAATAAAAACATAAATAATCATATTTCGTTGTTTGTTCATGCCCTTATGCTTTTATTAACTATATTAAGCTTAAAAAATAAAAGAACTACCTTTTCAAACAATTGTTATAATAATTTGAAAAGGTAGCCTAAATTTAAAATTTACTTTCGTCTTATAATACCATATCAATTATTTTTAACTAACTATAAATTCAATTCCCAGCCTCATAAAATCTTTAATTACTTCCTTAGGTATATCACCGCTTGTAATAATAGTTGATATAGATGTAACCGGCTCTATTACTGAAAAACATACACTTTCAAGCTTTGAACTATCTACTACAAGTATTGTTTTATTAGCTGAAGCTATCATTGCTTTTTTTGTTTGTACCTCAATTATATTAGGTGTGGTGATCCCATCTGTTAAAGATACTCCATTAGCACCAATAAAAGCTTTATCTACTCTAAAATTCCTTAACATGGCTTCACAAATAGGTCCTACCATTGCCCTCGTTGTAAATCTAAGTGTTCCTCCTGTCAAAATTAATTGTATACCTGATTTATTTGACAATTCTGATGCTATATCTATAGAATTAGTTATAACTATTATGTTTTTAGCAGTTATATTTTTAGATATTTCTAGCGTAGTGGTACCTGAATCAAGAATTATTGTATCCCCATCTTTTATCATACTGGCAGCATATTTACCTATAGAATGTTTTTCTTCATGTCCTTCATCTTTTTTATCTATAAAAGATGGTTCAAAATTAGTAATATCAATCTTTACTGCTCCACCATGTGTTTTCTTAAGTAGTTTTTTTCTATCCATTTCTTGAAGGTCTCTTCTTATTGTAGCTTCAGAAACATTAAAATGTACTGATAGCTCGTTTACTTTAACCCTTCCTTTTTCATTCAAAATCGAACTGATTTCTCTTTGTCTTTCTTCTGCAAACATATTTATCCTCTCATTTTAACAATTCTATATTTTAATAAATCCTTTTATTTTAAAATATATTGTAAACAGATTCAATACAATCTATTAGTACAATATTATTTTACTAATTCATTAAACTCTGGACTGTTTCTAACATTGGCAAAATCCTCTTCTTTCCTGGCTACATCCCTTATATTATTTTGCATATCTATGGCAATTTTTAAATTTTTAACTGTATTCTCAACATCTCCCTTTCTACCATATATAGAAGCTTTTCCATAATAACTCCATACTCTATTTTCTATCTTTAAATCTTTATCATACCAATTTAAAGCATCATCATAATGACCATACAATTCTAATGCTAAAGCTTTATTAAAGGTTCCATATCCATAATCTGGTTTGATTTGTAAAGACCTATCAATCTCTTCTATACCTTGTTTATATGTACTTGCTCCTAAATAACAAAGAGCTATTCCCTTTATAGCATGTGCTCTATAATTGTTATCATCTTGGGCTAAAACTTCATTCTCCTTATCTATAGCATCCGAATACTTCTTAGCTCCAAAATCATTATACCCCTGCTCACATAAATCATTCAATTGTTTTTGTTTTTCTTCTTCTTTTTGTTTTTCTTCATTTTCTTTAGAATCTTTTAAGGACTTATTTTCATCCACTTTACTTGATTTTATATTACTAGCATTGTGTTGTTTACTATTATAATTAAGTTTGTCACTTTGCCAGTTAAGTTTAGCATTATAGAACACTATTATGATACCTATTATACAAAACGCACCTAGCACTATTACCTTAATTTTAAATGGTATCTTCTTATACATAATTTCCTCCACACCTATTCAATATAATTATAAATATTATTTATAGTACATTTATAATTATATATTTTATTGAAATAATTTTATACAAATTATTATTAAAATTTTTTATTTTTCAATTTATACATATTTTTTATTTTCTTATGAGTAATAATACTATTACTTATAATTTTATTTGTAGTTTATGTAAAAATATGCATATATATGTACTATTTTGTATATCACTATATGTTGTAATAATTTTTAAATAATATTACAATATATAGTATAAAGTAGTTTATATGCAGAAGGATAAATATCAATTTTTAAAGTAGGAAGTGATACATTAATATCCGTGTATATTCTCTAAAAATCACTTAATTTTACATGAAATATATACTACGTGT
>NZ_BAEV01000136.1 GCF_000246895.1 Clostridium arbusti SL206
CTTACTCTCAACTTTTTTATTATAAATCAGAGAATTCTTTATACTAACCTACACTTTCCTTTTTAGAATCTAAGAATAATACTTCTTCTCCCACTACTTCGGATACATATTTTTTATTTCCTTCCTTATCCTCATAGTTTCTTATTTGTAATCTTCCGCTAACGCTTAAAAGTCTTCCTTTTTTCATGTAATTGCATACTAACTCTGCTGTTTTCCCCCAAACCACAACTGGAACAAAGTCAGCCTCCCTTTCACCCTTTGCATTAACATAATTTCTATTTACTGCTATGGTAAAATTACATACTTCTTTGCCATTTGATTCAATGTGCTTTAGTTCTGGATCCTTTACCAATCTTCCTACCAATAAAATTTTATTCATCACTTTTCCTCCATATTTAAGATTAATATCTACATTATGGACAGATTTTTAATTCATATACCCTTTAATAATTATTTTTATTGTTTTACCTATCTTTCTCCTAGTTTTAAATTTGGTACAGCATTAAAGTCTAACGGAGCAGTAACCCCTTTAATATATTCAAAGTATGCAGCACTACCTATCATTGCTGCATTGTCAGTACATAGTACTGGTTCTGGAAATAGCACATTAATATTTCTTTTCGTCCCCGCATCTATCATAGATTTTCTAAGTGCAGAATTTGATGCAACACCACCAGCAATAGCAATTTTATCTACTTTTTTTATGATGCAAGCCTTCATGGCATTACTAACTAAAAAATCTACCACAGCCTTTTGGAATGAAGCTGCTACATCTGCTCTGTTTATTTCTTCTTTTTTCATTTCCATCTTATTCAGATAATTAAGTACTGCTGATTTAACACCACTAAAAGAAAAATCCAAAGACTCCTCATGGAAATTAGCTCTTGGAAATTTAATGGCATTCTCATTTCCCTCTTTAGAAAGTTTATCTATTTTAGGTCCTCCGGGATATCCAAGCCCTATAGCTCTAGCAACTTTATCATAGGCTTCTCCAGCTGCATCATCTCTAGTTTGACCCATTACTTCAAAATCGCCATAATCCTTCATATGGACTATGAAAGTATGACCTCCTGATACCACTAAACAAACAAAAGGTGGTTTTAAATCTTCATATTCAATAAAGTTTGCACTTATATGCCCTTCTATATGGTTTACTCCAACTAGCGGTTTACCTAATGAATAAGCAAGTCCTTTAGCATATTGCACTCCTACTAATAGTGCACCAACCAGACCTGGCCCATAGGTAACTCCTATAGCATCTATATCTTCAAATGAAACTTCCGCTTCCTTTAAAGCTTGTTCTACAACTTCACTAATTACTTCAATATGTTTTCTAGATGCAACTTCTGGTACAACTCCACCAAATTTAGTATGTATAGCAATTTGTGATGATATTATATTTGATAATACTTTTCTTCCATTTACCACTACCGCTGCTGAAGTTTCATCGCAGCTACTTTCTATTGCAAGTATCTTTACATCCTTATCCATTAGCACTTTACCTCTCTTAATATACTTTCATAATTAAAAATATAACCATTTATCTTATCAATAATCATTTTACATTTGTTATAAGGCATCGTAAATAAATAACTAGTCTTATACTAATCTATTTACTTTTTAAATCTCTGTCTATTATATTTTCTATTCTTTTTAACCTATCATCACTTATTGTAATCCCCTTTTTACTATTAATAAAACTTATTAACTTATCAGATTTAACAACTGGTGTTGACTTAACCATAATTTTTAAATTAACCTCTTTATTTGAATTAAAGGCCACAATTGAGTAAACAAGTACATTTTTAAAATCTCCATGTCTTAAAAGACTCTTAATTGCATTTACATGTCCTCTTGATTGTTTGCAGGGATTATAAAAACTCTTTTCATAAGTTTTTCCACCTTGACCGGTCTTAACTTGCTTCCAAGCATTATCCTCTTCTCTGCCTGTAATTGTACCTTTCATGTTCTTTGTTTCAATGCAGAATATTCCATAAGGTGACAATACAAGATGATCTATCTGAGCTCCTCTTTCCTTGCCACCTATTACAATGTCATTATACACCATGTATTTATTATTAAGAGTGTCTAAAAGCTTTGATATATGCTTTTCACCTTCTATTCCATATTTATATATCTTCCTTCGCTTTGAAAAATGAACAATAACTGTAAAAGCTATTATAATAATAACTGCAGATGTATATATGTTTCTAAAAAAAGCGTAAACAGGTATAGCTGCTATACACATTAATACCCCAATCAATTCAATAACTAGATCATTATTACTCTTCCTATTCAAAGATTTTTCTTTACTTTTTATAACTGCCATTTTCTTTTCTCCTTATCTTTAGTAGTCACTAATAAATTATAACCTAGTCAAAAAAATTTTTCACCTATAACATTACTCTAACTTTTCCAACATACATTTGTTAACATAGTAAAAATCTACTTTTTATAGCGAACGTATATTCTTATGCTTATACAAATATGTTATAATGTTATATATAATTTTATCTGATTACTAATCACTGTAATATAGCCTCACCATAAAGAGAAAGCAAACAAATATAAAATTATATATACTATTTCCTAGAAAATGTACACGAGGAGTAAATAATGAACAATTATTATGCAAAAGTTGTAGTTAAAGGATCGCCTATTTCAAAATCAAATTTTAAATTATTTAATGTACAAGGAAGAGCTATTTTGCCTTATAATTCAGGTAAATATCACGACAGATATGCATTGTACGAAGAAGAGATAGCCTATGAAGCCAGAATACAAAATCCAAATCTAATTTTATCAGAAGCATTAATAGCGGTATTAAATGTCTATTATAAAAGTAAAAAAAGACATCCTGATACAAATAACATTACTAAGAGCATATTCGATGGCATTGAAAAAAGTGGTCTCATAGTAAATGATGCACAGGTTAGGAGGATTATAATTGAAGAATTTTATGATGCTGAAAATCCTAGATTTGAACTAGAATTATTTGGTGAAAGTATTTACAGTATATCTTATGGTATAGTGAAAAAAGATACAGCAGATGAACCAATTAATTATTCTCCGCCTTCTAATAGGACAAACCATTTAAAACCTATATGCAATAGCAGAAAATCATCTTCCGATAAAATCATATGCGAAATATGTCATAAAGAAATTAAATCTTGTGATGCTATTTCTGCAAATAAGGGTAAACTAATAATATGCAAATCATGTTTTAAAAAATTATTCTAGAAGGAGTAACCCTATATGGCTAATAAAGACATATTTATAAAAAAGATTGAATACCTGGAAGAAGAACAGAAAAAACAGAAAAAAAATTACAATGTTATTGGTAGTTTAAGACTTATAGCTTTTATTGTAACTTTAATATATGCATATCTACTTATACGAAAAATAAGCATATATACATCTATTGGTTTTCTTTGCTCATTAATAATTTTTATATTTCTTATAAAATACCACAGTAATATATCTAATAGTTTAAAAAGAATAAGAAACCTAATAATAATTAATAAGAACTACATAGACAGAATAGATGGGACTTGGTCTGAATTTCAAGACTTAGGTGAAGATGCTATAAATATAGATCATCCTTATGGAACAGATCTTGATGTCTTTGGTAAAAGTTCTCTGTTTCAATTAATAAATACCACTAATACCTTTTTAGGAAGACAAAAACTAATAAAATTATTGAAAACTGGAGAAAAAGATATAAATACAATAACAAACCACCAAAATGCTGTTAAAGAATTATCGCAAAATATTAATTTCTGTGAAGAATTAGAATGCGAAGGTACTTATGATAAAGATAATATGAGGGATCCTTCAAAGCTCATAAATTATGCTGAAAATCCTGATAAATTATTTAAAGAATCACCTATTAGAAATGTAGTATATTTTTTACCCATTTTTTCCATAATATTTTGTGCCTTAACCATTATATTTAAGATAAAATATTTTTACTATATTATACCTGTTATATTTATAATCCATGCTGTTATAAATTTTATAAGTTATACAAAAACACCGGTAATACTGGATTCTGTAGAGGGATTTAACGATGATTTACAATCTTATGTTGGTATGCTTAAACTCATTGAATCAGAGGATTTTAAAGATACCTATTTAAAAGAACTAAAATCAAAATTGTCCTATAAGGATAAATCTTCAGTTCAAGTTATGAATGCTTTAAATAGTATTATTAATAACATAAATTTAAGACATAATTTCTTGCTATATTTTTTTCTTAACTTAATTGTATTTTGGGATTTTAGATGCTTATTTTCTCTAGAAAAATGGAAAATACAATATGGTAACCTAATAGATGATTACGTTAATACTTTGGGGGATTTTGAAGTTATGTCCAGTTTAGCAGTATTAACTCATTTAGGTTCCGAATATAATTTTCCAACCTTTACAAATGAAAATTTAATTATTACTGCTGACTCCCTAGGTCATCCTCTAATTAACAGCAAAAATCGTATATATAATGATATGGATATGAAAAACAGCATTTTCATTGTTACCGGCTCAAACATGTCAGGTAAAACTACCTTTCTTAGAACTGTAGGAATAAATCTAGTTTTAGCCTATGCAGGAGCTCCTATTTGTGGAAAATCTATGAAATGCTCATTAATGGATATTTTTACTTCCATGAGAATAAGCGATAATTTAATGGAAGGTGCTTCCACCTTTTACGTTGAACTTATGCGTATAAAAAAAATAATTGACCATTTGCCAAAAAAAGAACCTATGATTTTTCTTATAGATGAAATCTTTAGGGGAACTAACTCAAAGGATAGAATTATAGGCGCAAGAAGTGTTCTGAAGAACCTAGATAATCCTTGGGTATGTGGCTTAATTTCCACCCATGATTTTGAGTTATGCGATTTGGAATATAATAATGAGAAAAAGATAAAGAACTATCATTTTTCAGAAAGCTACAGAGAGAACAAAATACATTTTGATTACAAACTTAGAGAAGGACGCTGTGATAGTACTAATGCAAAATATCTTATGAAAATGGTGGGAATTAAAATAGAGGATTAAATGAGGATTTTAAAATTATGCTCTAAACATGTCAACAAACACTTAAAAATATACTTAATCAAATACTTGAAAGACATTTTAACCACTGTGGCTTTGGATACAAACCAAATAGACCAACACAATAAAGCAATATGGAAGATATGACTTAAAATAAATGATGGAAAGATATTTAAGTTGATTATAAATATATAAATATGATAACAACAGGTTATATGGTAAATGTAAAGTTTGAAACTATAGAAGAATCAAAGAATGCAGTATTTGAATATATAGATAGATGTTCTATAATATCAAACACTGCATTCATCATTAGAGTATATTTGTGTAGCATGTTAAAAAATAATATTTTATTGTGCCAATATTTCAATTTTACTTCCTAAAGAAACTTCTTTTATTGCTTTATCTTCTAAATATAATGTTCCCTCTAAAGCTGCTTTTGTACTTCCATCAAATTTTAAGCAAATATGACCTAAATCTTTTAAATTTTTGTTTACTACATCACCAACTGCAGTTATTTTATAATCTGTTTCATCTATCTTTAATGTATATCCTGTTTTAATTTCTTCTTTCAAATCATTTACATCATGAAGTACACAATAGTCAGCTAATTCATCTGGTGCATTTTCCTTAAATAATATTATCATCTTTTCAGGATAAAATCCCTCTACTAAAGGTCCAATACTTGTCACTTCTGTATTATATATTAAACTCATTTTACTAATCCCTCTTTCTTTTTATTAATAACATTAATTTAATATGAGAATTCAATTTATAATTATTATAAACCTTTTTATTACTATATTCTACAATTTTAATTTATAATTCATAAAACTTATTTAACATATAGCCCAAAACTTGCAAGCCACGCTATCAATACCGTTGTTGGTCCAGTTAAAAATCTTGAATATAAAACTGAAGGTACTCCTACTTCAACAGTTTCAGCTTCTGCATCTGCAAGGCCAAGTCCCACAGGTACAAAATCACAACCCGCTTGTGAATTAATAGCAAATAGTGCTGGTAATGCTAGCTGTGGTGGTATATTACCCTTTCCGATTTCAACACCAATTAAAGTTCCTATAACTTGTGCTATAACAGCTCCCGGTCCTAAAAATGGGGATAAGAATGGAAATGAACATACAAGTGACATTATTACAAGTCCTGGTACTGTTCCTGCTAATGGTGACAATAATTTTGCAACTACATCACCTATACCTGATTTAACTATTATACCTATAAGCATACATACAAAAGCCATAAATGGAAGAATGGTTTTTATTACAGTTTCTATAGTTTCACGTCCAGCTTGATTTAATACTCCAACTAGAGAACCTACTGCTATTCCTATTCTAGCCATTAAGCTGCTGCTACCTGATTGTTGTGTAATCTTCTTACTTGTATCATACTTTGATTTTTTTTCTTCTTCTTTTTCTTGATTTGATTCTTCTTTTACTATATTTTCCTTTGTTGATTCATTTGAACTTTCATGTGATGCTTCATATGCCTCTATATCCTCTGCTTTTACAGCTGAAGCATATATATCTGCTTTGATATATTCTGCTAAAGGTCCACTTGGACCTGCTGGCATAATATTTAATGTTGGAATTCTTTTTTTAGGATATATTCCACATCTTAGAGTTCCTCCACAATCAATTACAACGCAGACAATCTCATCATCTGGAACTCTTGTTTTAAATCCATCTACTAATTCACATCCTAGTAGTTCTGCCGCTTTGCTTGCTACATCCGGTGTATGTCCTCCTGTAATATAAACCACTTTATTTTTCTTCTCTGTGGGCGTTATAATTAACGGACCTCCAAATCCACCTGAACCTGATTTAACTATTATTGAATTATATTCACTCATTTTTTTTCCTCCTCTCTTATATTAAACTGATAAAGTATCTTTTAATTTAACTTTTTGCTGTCTTTCAACAATAGCTGTTGTAAAATCTGTTATCCATCCTCTAAGGAAGTTTGTAGCTAAACCAACTAAAAAGTATCTTAAAGCTAAATCTGTTGTTGACAATCCTAATTTAGTTATACCAGCTGCTATCCCCAAAAATACAAATAATTCACTTGGGTCTACATGTGGAAATAATCCATTCATTGTATGGCACGAAAAAGATGCTGCTGCATAATAACTTGGTTTATATTTTTCTGGTAAAAATTTTCCTAAAGATAAAGTCATTGGATTACAAAAGAAGAATGTACCTATGAATGGTAATACAAGATATCTAGTAATAGGGTTTGAAGCTGATGCTTTAGCTAATTTTTCAACTCGTTTTTCACCTACAAATCTAATGATTGCGTTCATTGCAACAAGAAGCATAATTAATGTTGGAACAATTGTTGTAACCATAGAAATAAAAGTCTTTCCACCTTCTTGAAACAATCCTATAAATCCTTGAGCTAAATATGTTAAAACTTGCATAATAATTCCGCCTTTCTTTTTATAATTAATTTAAAATTTATTATACTTTCTACTTACTTCCTTCTAAAAGATAATTTTTATAGCTTTCTATACCATTATCTACAGCTTTAACTGTCCACCTATCTATACCTTGCAAACTGCTTGTATTTATTTTAAGAAGATTTTTGTTCTCAAGGATTTTCAAAGCTTTCATTCTAGCAAATACAGATATACCTTGCATTTTTTTAGCCTTTATTATGTTAGAATCTTTATCTATTGCAATTAATACAACAACACCCGCTCTAACCTTTCCCTTATTTTTACCTATAACTACTTTTCCTAGTTTTCTCATATCCTTAAAATTCTTATTGAAATACTTAACTTGATAAAACCCAAGAATCATTTGTCCTATCCATGCTGCTCCTATCAATACAAATATTATCAACATTATACTTATCACCTCAAATTTATATATTTTATTATATATGAAATATCATATTTTAATAAATATATCTATATTAGCTGGAGTATCACCCCTTACTAAGTAAGACTTGTTAGTTGTAAGTTTTTACATATTTAAAATATAAACAATCATAAAAACGTTTACTAAACCTATATAATCAAAATATAATATGTCATAAACGATTATTAAAACTACACAAATGAAAATTTATTTTTTTGCACTTTTATTCATATGTCAATCATTTGCTTTGCATGTTTTTTATTATATAACTACTTGTAAACTTTTTCAATAGTATTTTGATAATTAATAGATTTTTATTTTAGCTAATTAATCTATTAATTATCAAAGATAAGCATAATGATGAAAATACTCTTCTG
>NZ_BAEV01000135.1 GCF_000246895.1 Clostridium arbusti SL206
TTAAACTTAAAATCAAAAAGAACCGCCACCAAAATGACGATTCTCTCTTATTATACTATCCTACATTAATTCCCAAACATCTTTTTAACATAATTAGTTACACCTTCTGGCATTTTATGTGAAAATAAGTTTGTTATATCTGTAATTGACTTAATTGAATAATTTAAATTCAGTGTTAACTTATCAACTTGTATATTAAAACCGCTAATCTTAAAAGGCGCCACAGCATTCTTATTAATACTGATGGAATTATTACTCTTATCAATTGATAGATAATTTGAAGCATTTTCTTTCAATCCATTTAATACAAGTCCTTTAGGAATTGGAATTCTACCAACTTTTACATCTTTTAAATTTAGTATTAAGGTATTATCCTCTACACTGGGTGTAAATTCCAGCATATATTGAGTTGGAATTATTTTAAGTAAATGAGAATTAATATATAGCTTTATGCTATTTTCATCTATATCCGTTTCTATTCCATCCACAGCTATACTATTTTTTATAGCTTCATATAAGATATTGTTTAAATCTTTTTCTGTTAACACGAAACTAATATTTAAATCACCACTTTTTTTATCAAATTCTATTGTTTCCAGTGTTTTTATAAGACCGCTATCCGAGCTACTTGAATCAGACTTGGTATATGATGATATTTTCTTTACCGGACTTATACAAAACACTAAAATAATAAGTATTACTGCAATTGTTAGAGCAATTCCAGAGAATATTAACATCTTTTTATTACGCATTTAGTACACCTTCTTTTACTTAGAAACTTTGTAAATTTGATTTTTTACCCATTATGATTATGGGATTTTTCCCTGGATCAAGCCATCTAAGCATTTGAAGTAAATTACTACGATCTGCTGCTACACATCCAGAAGTTCCACTGCCAGGTCCTCTCCACTGATGAAAGAATATTGCACTTCCTAAATAAGGTGTTCTGGCTGAATTATAATTAATGACTGCTGCATAAGAGTATAAGTCTCCAGCTGCTAATAAATTTTCTGCTGAATTCCACCTTCCATTGACTGGTTTCCTTTCATACAGATTATAGTAGGACGATTTAGGATCATCTACCCAAACATCGTTGTTATCCAGTTGCTTATAAGAATAACGAACTCCTGGATTAGCATATTTTCCAAACATCATAGAACCAAAGGAATACTTTCCTTCCGGTGTTTTCCCATCCCCCTCACGTTTACCCCCTGGAGAGGCAAAGCCATTGTATCCTACATCTATTGAAAAGGGTGAAAAGGCTCTTGTCCAATTTCCATTTACTAAGGAAAAAGTCTCACAAGTTCCAAATACTTGTCCATAATTATCAGTATAAACCACAACTGCCTGCTGTGAATTACCTGTGTTTAATGAATTCACAATATACTTTGGTACTTCAGGAGGCTTCGGTGGATCTGGTACTGGTGTTGGCTCTACAGTTGGTGTATAGGCAGGTATACTACTGCCGTTCTTAACTATCATTATCCTTATAGCTTCCATCCTACGGCCTTGTCCCGTAGTTCCTGCTGTTTCACCATCACCTACCCAAGGCTGCCACCCTATATTTTGTACGTGTGCCTGATATTTAATAGAATATCCCGGCATATTGACTAATTCTAGTTTAATTGCCTCTAATCTTTTGGATTGTCCAACCGTTCCAGCTAAATTACCATTAAATTTCCAATCTTGCCATCCGATACTTTGTACATGGGTCTGATATTTAATTTGAGCTCCAGTTGGTGCATTTCTTAAACTAACCTTTAATGCCTCTACTCTATAGGAGTGTCCTGTTGTTCCTGCATCATCACCATTTTCCTGATAACTTTGCCATCCAACATTTTCTGCATGGGCTTCATATTGTACAGAAGGTATAATATTTGCTGTTTTTACAATTCTAATTCTTAAAGCTTCAATCCTAAGACTTTGTCCTTGTGTCCCTGCTATATCTCCATCATTTACCCAGCCTTGCCAGCCTATATTTTGTACATGTGCTTGGTACTCAATAGAATAACCTGGCATATTAACTAATTGCAGCTTAATTGCCTCTAACCTTAAAGCTTGTCCCTGAGTTCCTGCCACATCTCCATCAGCTTTCCAATCCTGCCACCCAACTTTTTGTACATGAGCTTGATACTTAATTTGAGCACCTGCTGGTGCATTGGTTAAATGTATTTTTATCCCTTCAACTCTTAGTCCTTTGCCTACTGTTCCTGAAATATCCCCATCTTTTTTATCATTCTGCCAGCCAATATTTTGGACATGAACCTGATAGTCAATTCCAACAGCTGTATCCGCTTTAGCTTTTGATACCTGTGCAGACTGTACTGTAAATATAGATAATATGACTGCGATAAATAAAGTTAATCCTCTTTTTACCTTCATTATATTCCTCCCACTAAAAAATAGTATATGTTTATGTTATTACAGTATTTACTAATTTTCAACATATTTTTTACAAATATGTTGATTTTTATTAATATTTTATACTTATATTACTTTTTAAAGAAAAATGAGAAATAAAAAAAATGCCGATACTACATCGGCATTTTCTTGAAATTTAAATCTTTAATCTTATTTATAAGTTTTTAATTAATAATTCATTACTTATCAACAGTAAGTTGTCCCTGTTTAAGAGTACTGTTTGGTACAACAGATGTTTTTGATCCATTGATATTAACCAAAAAGCTTGGTGCAAAAGTAGACTGGTGATCCTCAAAGGAACTTCTATTTGTCATATAACTTGTAATAACCACATTATCACTATCCTGAGATTGCATTACAGCAAAATGAGAATAAGTAAATGTTATGTCATTAGTAGCAATACTAGTATGTAATACAAGTCCACTATCGTTTAATGGTTTATATGGCCCTGTCAAGGAGTCTGAAACATATCCAAGCATATATATATCATTATCCCCTATTCCATCAATGGTCATTTTACGCCCTCTTGAATCTGTAAACAAATACCATTTGCCTTTAATTTTAAATACATTAGCACGTTCAATCTCATCTGTTACTGTATTAGAAGTAATCAATGGCTTCATAACTTTTTTCACAGTATAGTCGTCGTTTAATTCAACAATACCCAATGAACCATTAGCTAAAGATGCAAGTTGTTTTTTAGAACTTTTTAATAGTTTGTCATGCTCTGTTTTGAAGAAATTTTCATCTCCACCATAATAAGCCTTATTGTATAAAGCTTCATCTCCTTGATAGCCATCTGCTGTTCCTGTATTAGACTCAAATACAAGATATTTATGTCCATTATCTTCAACATAATGAGGATCTCTTAAAGTATGATTATCTCCTGAACTCCAAAGACCGTTATCTCTAAACTGTTGAATGTTTTGATAAATTGTACCGTCACCACCATCAAATATGGATTTTTGATCTGATACTCCATTAATCTTAAAAGTACCTTCATTTGTCTGAGATATATTCACTTGAGCAGTTGTTAGAATTTGGTTACTATCACCTGTTCCACCTGCTTCTGAAGCACCAGAAAAATCAGTATAAAATAAACGTACCTTTCCATCATCAGTTAAAGTTGCAGAACCAGACCACTCTTCTGTTTGATGTTTAAGATTAGGATCATTTGGAATAAATTTATCACTATCCTTAAAGACTCTTCCCGCATTTTTCCAACTATCAATAGAAGTTTGTCCTATCTTTTGATAAAACAGATAAATACATGTATCACTTGTTTTAGGCTTACCTGCTAAAGCAAAAAGAATATTGTATCCCTTGTAATTTGCTACTGTACCATTGGCATTTTGCAATGGCCAGCTATCCCAGACATCTAAACCTTGTGCTGAAGGGATATTTTTTATTGTTGAAGCATCAAATTTAGGTACATTAAATTGTGAATCATTTTGATGTTTTGCTACTTTTAGCATGTCATAACGTGTAATATGAGAAATGCCAAATCCATTATCAGATGCTACAGTTACATTACAACTTGCAGTCTTATTTCCGTCCTCTGTAGTTGCTGTAATTGTTGCTGTTCCAGGAGCTACAGCAGTTACTTTTCCTGTGTTATCTACTGATGCTATAGCTTTATTTGATGATGTCCATGTTACTGCTTTATTTGTATTATCATTTTTTGTTACCACTGTTGCTGCTAAAGTATTTGTGTCTCCTACTGTTAAAGTATTTTCAACTTTATTTAAGCTTACTGATAATACATCTGTAAGTTTAACTATTCTTATTTCAATAGCTTCAATACGTAAAGACTTACCATCTGTACCAGCTTCTTGTCCATCACTAACCCATGGTTGCCATCCTATATTCTGTACATGAGCTCTATACTGTACAGAATATCCTGGTAGATTTTCTAAAGATATCTTTATTGCCTCAACTCTTAAACTCTTTCCATGTGTACCACCTTCTGCATTATTAGATACAGAAGTTTGCCATCCTATATTTTGTACATGTGTTTGATAGTTTATTTTAGCTCCTGCTGGAGCATTTAATAAACCTATCTTAAATGCTTCTACTCTTAGTGATTGACCTTCTGTTCCCGCTATCTGTCCATTTTGAACGGTATTTTGCCAACCAATATTCTGTACATGTCCTTGGTACTGTACACCTACCGTAGTGTTATCTGATATTTTAACTAACTTAATCTCCACTGCTTCAACACGTAAAGACTTACCTGTAGTTCCTGCAGCTTGTCCATCCGATACCCAATCCATCCATCCTATATTCTGTACATGAACTCTATACTGTACAGAATACCCTGGTAAATTCTTTAATGATATTTTAATAGCTTCAACTCTTAATGATTTACCATCTGTGCCCGCCTCAGCACCATCTTCTACAGCATTTTGCCATCCTATATTTTCAACATGAGCTTGATAATTTATTTTAGCTCCTTTGGGAGCATTTAATAAATTAAGCTTTAATGCTTCTACCCTTAAAGATTTTCCGTGTGTTCCCGCTTCCGCTCCATCTGAAACAGGATTTTGCCATCCAATACTTTGTACATGTGATTGATATTGAACTCCAATATAATTAACAGTATCGGCTTTTACTACTGTAGTCGTTAAAATTGATGTAAAACCTACAATAGTAGTCATTAATAGTGCTATTGTTACTTTCTTTATTATCATAATATAGTCTCCTGTTTTTTTCTTCACCCAAAGAGTGTAAAACTTTACAGGTTTCCTATTTTTTACACCCCAGGAATGATAGCTTTCAAATTTTTAAAGTTTTCCTACTTTAGTAGCCGCAACCTCAGCATAACCCTTATCAGTTGACTTTCTCCAACCTTCTTTATCAGACAATTCTACTAAATACTTCATAAATGGCTCTCTTAAATCTTCTCTCTTCAATGCCATTTCCACAGTAGCCTGTAAATAACCAAATTTATCTCCTACATCATATCTTCTTCCCTGGAATTCATAGGCATAAATAGCTTGCTGTCCAAGAAGATTCTTTAGAGCATCTGTTAACTGTATTTCGTCACCTTTTCCAGGTTTAGTTTCTTCCAGAACGTCAAATATGTCTGGCATCAATATGTATCTTCCAAGTATTGCTATGTTGGAAGGTGATTCTTCTACACTTGGTTTCTCTATTAGATCTTTAACCTTGTATACACCTTTTTCTATGTTTAAGTTCTTCACTATTCCATATTTAGAAACCTGACTTTTTTCTACCTGCTGAACACCTAAAATTGATGTCTTATATTCATCATAGCAGTTTATAAGCTGCTTTAAGCAAGGCACCTGTGCATCTACTACGTCATCACCAAGCATTACTGCAAAAGGTTCTTCTCCTACAAAACTCTTTGCACAGTGAATAGCATGACCAAGTCCCTTGGGTTCCTTTTGTCTTATGAAATGAATATTAACTAAATTACTTATGTCTCTTACAAGCTTTAATAGCTCCAATTTGTTATGACTTTCAAGTTCTAATTCTAGTTCTACAGATTTATCAAAATGATCTTCTATAGATCTTTTATTTCTTCCTGTAATTACAAGTATTTCTTCTATACCAGAAGCTACTGCTTCTTCTATTATGTACTGTATAGTTGGTTTATCAACTATTGGAAGCATTTCCTTTGGCTGTGCTTTTGTTGCTGGCAAGAATCTTGTTCCAAGACCTGCTGCGGGTATAACTGCTTTTCTTATTTTGCTCATGAGTACGTCCCCCTAAAAAATAGTATACATTTATGTTATTATATTATTTACTGTTTTTCAACATATTGTTTACAAATATCATATATTTCCTTAATATCTTATGCTTAAATTTTTAATCTATAAAGAATAAGCTATATTTTTAGAAATTAATTTCTAAAAATATAGCTTACTATTTATTTCTTAAAGAAAAAAGAAAACAAACCCTTCTTCTTTTCTATTTTTTTCATTCTAACATCTATTTCTTCATTTTCTAAAATGCAATCTGCATTCCTTTGAACAGAACTGTAAACTTCTTTATATTCTTTCTTTATATCTTTCATCAACAATCCTAGGTTTGGACATCTCTTTCCAGTGGAATGAGCATCTGAAGCAATAAAATGACAAAGTCCATTATCCATTAGAACACGTGTTGCTTCCTTTACTCTACTGCCCATAAGTCCCATTATACTAGTAGTATTTAGCTGAAACAAACAGCCTTCTTCTACAAATTTATTTATATTCATCAAATTGCCATTAATATAAAGATATCTTTCAGGATGAGCAACTATTGGTCTTATCCCTAAAAGTTTTAATTCATATATAATATCTATAGCATCCTCTGGAAGTACATCCATAGGGAATTCAATGAGCATATATTTTGAATCATTTAAAGTATGAATAATTCCATGTTTATATGCATCCAAAGTATACTTGTCTACAAAAACTTCTTGCCCGGGAAATATGTCGATATCTATTCCCCTAGTCTTAATCTCAGCATTTAAATCTTCTACATGTTTGAGCACATCTTTAAACTCATTTTCATAGCTTCCCCTGTAATAATGAGGAGTAGCTATAATCTTTGTAGTATTATTTTCTTCTGCAATGCTAAGCATTTCTAGGCTCATATCTAAATCCTTAGAACCATCATCAATGCCCGGCAGTACATGACAATGGATGTCTATCATTTATTTCTCCTTCTTTCCCTTTTTCTTATTACCTTCTCCGTAGTAATAGTTATAATATCCGTACTTCTTACCACCAGTAACTTCTGCCTTATTAAGTACTACACCTACAATATTAGCCTTGACATTTTCTAATAGTTCCTTAGCCTTCTCAGCAACTCCTATTTCCGCCTGTCCTGCTGCTACTACTAAAAGTACTCCACCTACCATAGTTGAAAGAAGCTGTGCATCTGTTACTGCTACCACTGGTGGTGTATCAAGTATTATAAAATCAAAAATCTTCTTAGCTTCCTCTAAAAACTGTTTCATTTTCTTTGAAGCAAGCATTTCTGAAGGATTAGGTGGTACTGTTCCTGAAGTTAGTATACACATATTATCACTATATTTTTGAGCTACTTCATCAAATTTAAACTGACCAATTAAAAGATTGGAAAGTCCCTTGTTGTTAGAAATATTAAACTTCTTATGTAGTGATGGTTTTCTAAGATCACAATCTATTAAGAGAACCTTTTTGTCAACTTCAGCCATAGAAAGTGCTAAATTAGCAGCTGTAGTTGACTTTCCCTCTGAAGGACCTGAACTAGTAACTAAAATTGTATCCAATTCATTATCAAAACTTGAAAACTGTATATTAGTTCTAAGCGTCCTGTATGCTTCTGATACAGGTGACTTAGGATTATCCTGTACTATTAACATTGTGCTCCCCCTTACATTTCGTCATGTACCGGAATAGTTCCAAGTACTGGTAGGTCTAGATGTTTTTTAATGTCTTCTGGTGTTTTAAGTGTACTGTCCATATATTCTAATAGGAATGATAGTCCTACAGATACCATAAGTCCTAAGAAGAATGCTATAGCCACATTTAATGCTTTTTTAGGTTTAACAGCTGATTTAGGGAGTTCACCCTGATCCATGATTTTTACTTCACCTGTATTGTATACACTAGGTGAATTCTCTACGAAAGCATCTGAAAGAGCTTTAACTCTATTTTGAGCTTCTTCTGGTGTTCCCCCTTGTGCAGTTATATCCAATATTTGAGTACCTGTTTCTGGTGTAACTGTAACAAGTTTACTAAGTTTATCAGAAGTCATACCATTTCCAAGCTTTTCTGCTGCCTTTCCTGTAACTAATTTAGATGTTCCAATAGTTGCATAGGTCTTTGTAAGATTTTGATACATCATAACATCATTATATTGGGTACTAGAATTTGCAGCATCACCCTTTTTACCAACTATTGCAGTTGCCTGGGATTCATATACAGGAGACATGATAAAAAAGCTAAGTATTCCAGATATAATAACTGCCACTAAAGTAATTGTAATTATTATAGACTTTCTCTTGCTTAATACATAAAAAATTTGACTTAAGTCTATAGTATTTTCGTCATTCATAAATTAACCTCCGATTTTTCATAAGTTGTACATATATATTATATAATTTTTTTGTTAATTTTCTATAATTTTTATTTTCCAATTGTTTAAATTGTATTTATTTTATACTACGTGT
>NZ_BAEV01000134.1 GCF_000246895.1 Clostridium arbusti SL206
ATAGGGAATATACCTAATGAAGTTTTTTCTGTTTTTGTAGTAAATGAAAATTATATTGGGTTGAAAAACTAATTTTACTTCAAATGAGGATTATATAGATTATATTAATTCTTTAAAACAAAGATCTATGTATAATAAAAACTATTAAAGAAAATAACTATAATAGTATACTAACTTTGTATACTTGCAGCTATGAATTTAAGGGAGCTAGGACTATAGTATCTGCAATTTTGAAATAAGATATCTATATTAGAAATATATTTTTAGTTTAATTATAAATCGCTGTATAATTATTTTGCAGGAATATAAATAATCTATGTAAACCCCATGGTTATAATAATTATTACATTATTAAATGGAGTATACATAGATTATTTCTTTTTTATATACTACTTATTTTCTATTTCTTGACTAAAGTTTTCTATTAAGGTAATATAACTTAAAGGTAGATTAAATAAAATTAACATATGTTTTGATTTGGGAGCGGAAAGAATGCAAAATGAAATTTCAAAGGTTTACAGTGGAAGCATAGCAGAAGAACTAGGGGTTGAAGTTGGAGATAGAATTATAAGTATAAATGATAAAGAAATAAAAGATATAATTGATTATAGATTTTTAATGGCAGATGACTATGTTACCATTGAGCTTGAGAAAAAAGATAACAGTGAAATATGGGAACTAGAAGTGGAAAAAGGTTTTAATGAAAAGTTCGGTGTGGAATTTAAAGATGGAATATTGGATAAAGCCCAAAGCTGTAGAAATAAATGTATATTTTGTTTTATAGATCAACTTCCAAAAGGCATGAGAGAACCACTGTATTTTAAAGATGATGATTCAAGGCTATCATTTTTACAGGGGAATTTTGTTACTCTAACAAATATGAAAGACGAAGATATTGATAGGATAGTTAAATATAAAATAAGTCCAATAAATATATCAGTTCACACAACAAATCCGGAAGTTAGGGTGAAAATGCTTAATAATAGATTTGCAGTAAATATTATGGCGAGACTTGAGCAACTAGCAAAGGGTGGTATAACTATGAATTGTCAAATAGTTTTATGCCCTGGAGTTAATAATGGTGTAGAACTAAAAAGAACTGTCATGGATTTATATAAACTTTATCCCAATGTTAAGAATGTTGCAGGAGTTCCTGTGGGCATTACTAAATATAGGGAAGGACTATTCCATTTAAATACTTATGATAAAAGTATGGCTAGAAGGGAGATTAATTTAGTTCTTGATCTTCAGAAAACCTTTATAAAAGATATAGGAGTACCCTTTATAAAGCTTTCAGATGAATTTTATGTTTTAGCAGAGATGGATGTACCAGAAAAAGAATTTTATGAAGAATTTAATCAGCTAGAAGATGGCATTGGAATGATTAGAATTTTTAGAGAAAATATAAAGAATACATTTAGTAATTTGAAAAGGGAAATTCAGGGTGAATTTACTCTCATAACTGGTAGTTCAGCCTTTAAGGAAATAAAAGCTGCAGGGGACTTAATTTCATCTGTAAATGAAGATTTGAATGTAAATACAGTCAAAATACTTAATAATTGCTTAGGACATACAATAACCGTAGCAGGACTTCTAACTGGAAAGGATATCATTAATCAGCTTAAGCAAGCTGGATATGGGGAATATGTTATTTTGTCTAGGAATATGTTAAAAGCAGATACAGAAATGTTTTTAGATGATGTACTGATTACGGATATTGAAAAAGCTTTAAATACTAAGGTCTTAATTTGTGAATACACAGGAGAGGACTTAATAGAAATTATAAATAAATATGCCAGGAGGAATAATAAATGTCAAAACCAATAGTTGCAATAGTAGGAAGACCTAATGTTGGAAAATCAACTTTATTTAATAAATTAGCAGGAAAAAGGATAGCAATCGTAGAAGATACACCAGGTGTTACTAGAGATAGAATATATGCAGAAGCAGAGTGGATAAACAATTTGTTTACAATAATTGATACTGGTGGTATAGAACCAGAAAGTAATGACATTATAGTAGCACAGATGAGAAGGCAAGCTCAGATGGCTATAGAAACAGCAGATGTTATTGTGTTTATAGTGGATGGTAAGCAAGGACTTACAGATGCAGATAATGAAGTAGCTTTAATGCTTAGAAAATCTAGAAAGCCAATTGTACTTGTAGTAAATAAGATAGATAAATTGGCTGATGAGCAAAATTCTTTTGAATTTTATAATTTAGGTATAGGTGACCCAATTACAATTTCAGCATCACAGGGATTGGGTCTTGGAGATATGCTTGATAAAGTTGTAGAGCATTTTAAAGAAATTCATAATATTGATGAAAATGATGAATACACTAAAATTGCTGTAGTAGGTAGACCAAATGTAGGTAAGTCTTCATTAATCAATAGGCTTCTAGGGGAAGATCGAGTTATAGTAAGTGATATTCCAGGAACTACTAGAGATGCAGTAGATAGTTATCTTGAAACAGATAAGGGAAAATTTATTTTGATTGATACAGCTGGACTTAGAAGGAAGAGTAAAGTAAAAGAAGAAATTGAGAGATATAGTGTTATAAGAACTTTGGCAGCTATAGAAAGATCTGATGTGTGTATCCTTATATTAGATGCAACTGAACAGTTAAGTGATCAAGATGAAAAGATTATTGGATATGCTCATGAGTTAAGTAAAGCAATAATGGTTATAGTAAATAAATGGGATCTAATAGAAAAAGATGATAAAACTATGGACCAATTTAAAAAGAATATACAGTATAAACTATCTTTTATGGCCTATGCGCAATATATGTTTATTTCAGCGAAAACAGGTCAAAGAGTGAATAAATTACTAGATGAAGTTAAAAAATGCTATGATAATTATTGTAGGAGAATTTCTACAGGAGTGTTAAATGATGTAATTAGTAAGGCTGTTCTTATGAAAGAGCCACCTGTTGTAGCATTAAAGAGGCTTAAAATATATTACGTAACCCAAGTAGCGATAAAACCTCCTACTTTTATATTCTTTGTAAATGATACAAATGCCCTTCATTTTTCCTATGAGAGATACTTAGAAAATAAATTAAGGGAAAGTTTTAACTTTGCGGGAACGGGTATTAAAGTTATTTTTAGAGAAAGGAAGGAATAATATGAGAAGTGTAACTTTTCTTGGCGGTGGAAGTTTTGGAACTGCATTAGGTATACTATTAGCTAACAAAGGCCATAAAGTAACTATATGGGATAGAAGCCAACTTGTAGTCAATGATATAAACAATAACAGAACTAATGATAAATATTTATCTGATATTATTATTCCAGATAATGTTGTTGCCACTAATTCAATAGAAGATTCAATAGAAGAAAGCGATTATGTAATACTATCTGTTCCTTCTTTTGCAATACGAGATGTATGTAAATTAATACATAATAAGGTGAATAAAAATCAAATTATAGTAAGTATTGCTAAGGGAATAGAAGAAGAGACAAAAATGAGGCTTTCTAAAGTGATGAAAGAAGAGTTACCTTCGAATCCTGTGGTAGTATTATCTGGACCAAGTCATGCTGAGGAGGTATCAAAAAATCTACCTACTACAGTGGTAGTAAGTTCCGAAAGTATGGATTATGCTTATAGAGTACAAGATCTTTTCATGACTAACAATTTCAGGGTATACACAAATGATGATATAATTGGTGTTGAGATAGGCGGAGCAGTAAAAAATATAATTGCACTAGCTTGTGGAATCTGTGATGGACTAGGATATGGAGACAATACAAAGGCTGCACTCATGACAAGAGGAATGAGTGAAATAGTTAGGGTTGGAACTTTACTTGGTGGAAGACGAGAAACTTTTTATGGACTTACTGGTATGGGTGATTTAATTGTAACCTGCACAAGTTTGCATAGTAGAAATAGAAGAGCTGGTATTTTCATTGGAGAGGGAGTTCCATTTAAAGAGGCTTGTAACAGAATAGGAATGGTAGTTGAAGGCGTTAAGGCCTGTGAGGCCTTTTATGAGTGGAAGGATAAACTTAATGTAAATATGCCAATAACAGACATGTTATATAAAGTTTTATTCAAAAATAAAGATGTAAAGACAGCAGTGAAAGAGCTTATGGAGAGAGATAAAAAAGACGAAATGCACTAAATCCTTGGAAATGTTTATACATATAATTTTATATGATCATTTTGTGAATTAATATAGTATATATTAATATCTGACACTATTGGAGTCATTGAATTAAAGTGACTTTAATAGTGTTTTTTAGTATATAAATTGGCTTTATGGAAAAGGTTTAGATTTAACTGTTTTATAAAATATTATTAAATATTAATTATGGAAATAAGGTATATTTAATAGCTTAAGCCAATATATATATACTGTTAATATTAAGATACAGGAGGGTACATTTTGGATAATTTTGATATATACAAAGACATAGCAGAAAGAACGCAAGGTGATATTTATGTGGGGGTTGTAGGTCCGGTAAGGACAGGAAAATCAACATTTATTAAAACATTTATGGATCTTATGGTTATTCCAAACATAGAGAACACATATAAAAAAGAAAGAGCCAAGGATGAACTTCCACAAAGTGGTTCGGGAAAATCAATCCATACAACAGAACCTAAGTTTATACCAAATGAGGCTATAGAAATAGGCATTGGTGAGGGGATAAAGTTTAAGGTTAGAATGGTAGACTGCGTTGGCTATATAGTAAAGGGTGCACTTGGTTACAAAGAGGGTGAAAAAGACAAGATGGTAACAACACCTTGGTATGATCATGAAATACCTTTTGAAGAGGCTGCAGAAATAGGGACAAAGAAGGTAATAAATGAACACTCTACTATAGGGCTTTTAGTAACTACAGACGGAACAATAACGGACATTCCTAGAGAAGAATATTTAGAGGCAGAAGAAAGAGTAATAGGGGAACTTAAATCTATAAATAAACCATTTATTATTATACTTAATTCTGCAAAGGCTAAAGATCCAAAAACTTTAGAACTTTCAAAGGAATTAGAAAGTAAATATGATGTTCCTGTTCAGATAATGGATATATTAAATATGAAACAGGAAGATGTAACTGATATATTTAAAAGAGTATTGAAAGAATTTCCAATAAAAGAAATAAACATAGATATGCCAGAGTGGATTGAAAAATTGGAATCAAAACATTGGCTTAAGGATAATTATTGGGGCCTAGTTAAGGAAATATGCAAAAATGTTAATAAAGTAAGGGATATAGGTAAGACATTAAATAGTTTTACAGATATGGATTTTCTTGATTCATCAAATATTGATGAGATGAATATGGGAAGTGGTACAGCTAGAGTTACTTTGAATCCTAAAAAAGGTATGTTCTATAAAGTGTTAAGTGAATATTGTGGCTGTGATATATTAGGTGAAAGTGAGTTATTAACAACCATTAAAGATTATCACAAGGCGAAAGTAGAATATGATAGAATTTCAGATGCATTAAGGGATGTAAAAGAAACTGGATATGGTCTTGTTGCTCCACAGCTGGCAGAAATGAAACTTGAAGAACCTAGAATAGTTAAAAATGGATCAAGATATGAGGTTAAATTAAAGGCAAGTGCACCATCTTTTCATTTTATTAGAGCTGATATTGAAACAGAAATATCACCTATAATGGGAAGTGAAAGGGAAAGTGAAGAACTAGTAAAATCACTTTTGGAGGAATTTGAAAGTGATCCTTCTAAGATTTGGGAAAGTAATATGTTTGGTAAATCTTTTGATTTAGTTGTAAAAGAGGGTTTGCAGAAAAAGTTATTTAAGATGCCAGAGGATGTACAAGTAAAAATTCAAAAGACTTTAGAAAAGATAATAAATGAAGGCAATGGTGGACTCATTTGTATTATTCTTTAATAATTTTAACTATACCGATTAATAGCGGTATAGTTTTTTTATAGCATTAAGGCATGTGAAAATAAATAACAAGTCAAAGATGCGACGTATATTTTGAAATATACAAGGAAACAGGTCCTGATGATAGTGGTGCTATCTGAGGGTTCTGCTGACGCAGTAGAATTGAAAATAGGCTAGCATAATGACTAGTTATTTATTTGAATGTGCCTAACATAAGAATTTTATATGAAAGTTTCTGTAACAAGAGATAAAGATTATAAATATAATGAAATGATAAACTAAAATCTAGGAGGAAGAATTTTGAAAATTAATAATAGAATTGCGAAGCTTGGGGAATATCATTTTAAGAAAATTGATGATATTAAAAATAGGATTATATCAGAAGGTAAAGATGTAATTGATTTGGGTATAGGTGATCCAGATTTGCCAGTTCATCCTAGCATTTTGAAAGAATTAGTAGAAGGATTATCTACAAAAGAATTTAATAAATATCCACCTTATGATGGGGTACTAGAACTTAAAGAACAAATCATAAAATATTATAAAGAGGTATATTCTGTAGAACTTGATTTAGATGAAGTATTAGTATTAATCGGGTCTAAAGAAGGAATTAGTAACATCATACCGGCAGTTTGTAATTTTGGAGATGGGATTATAATGACAGATCCAGCTTATCCTGTGTATGAAACTGCAGCAATGCTTTGGGGTGCAGTTTCTCATAAAATTGCTCTGAAACAAAAAAATGATTTCTTACCGGAATTAAGTAATATTATCAATAATGATATTTTGAAATCAAAACTGTTTATAATAAATTATCCTAATAACCCTACTGGGGCGGTAGCAAATGAAAGTTTCTATAAAGATATAGTAAAGTTTTGCAGTACAAATGACATAGTATTATGTAATGATGCAGCGTATAATGAAATTATAGAGGAGAATAAAGCACCTATTAGTATTCTTCAATATGATAAAAATAAAAAAAACTGTATTGAATTTGGTACTATGTCTAAAACTTATAATATGACAGGATTTAGAATAGGTTACGCTGTGGGGAATAAAAAAGTTATAAAGTCACTTTTAACTATAAAAAGTAATCTAGACTCTGGACAATTTAAACCAATACAATACGCAGCCATTCAAGCATTAAAACTAGATAGAGGGTATATAGATTCAATTAGACATATATATGACGGTAGAAGAAAGTCTGCAGAAATTATTTTGAAAAACAAGAATATAGATTTTTTCAAAACTGCAGCAACTTTTTATATATGGTGTAAGGTACCCAAAAATTATACAACTTATGAATTTTGTAGTGAAGCACTAGAAAAATATCATATAGTTATTACTCCAGGATATAGTTTTGGAAATTTAGGACATGAATATTTTAGAATAGCACTTACCCAAAATAGGGGTACAATTGAGAAAGCTCTAAATAAACTTAACACATATAAATAAATATTAAAAAAGTATTATACAATAGCAAAATGTGTTATAATCATTAAAGCCGAATATAACACTTGAATTTATGCTTATAGTTTTTGTATAATAATAAGTATGAATTGTTGGCAAAACAATGGAAGGATGATTTACAATGGTAAGTAGTATGACGGGATATGGTAGAGCGTTTCATGAATGTAAAAATAGAAACTTTACCATAGAGATAAGAAGTGTAAATCATAGATATCTTGATTTAAATGTAAAGATGCCAAGAAGTTTAACTTCTCTTGAAGACAAGATAAGAAAAAAGTTACAAGAGAAGCTAAGTAGAGGAAAGGTAGATATCTATATAACACAGACTGTTTTAGAAACGGAAAGTTCTAAAGCTTTGCTAAACAAAAATTTAAGTGATAGTATTGTTAAGTGTCTTCAAGAGATAAATGAACGTTATGAACTTAAGGAATCGTTATCACTTTCCTTAATAGCTAAATTCCCAGATGTAATAACTATTGAGCAGAAGGATGAGGATCTTGAAGAAATTTGGAATAACTTAAAAATACCTTTAAGTGAAGCAATAGATATTTTAGTTTCCATGAGACTAAAAGAAGGTGTAAAATTAAGAGAAGATATAGAACTTAAGTGTTCATCTATAGATATATTAGTCAATAGAATTGATGAAAAATCAATTCGAGTTGTAGAACAATATAAAACAAAGCTTAATGATAGAATTAAGGAACTCATTGGTGATAGCAATGTAGATGAAAATAGACTGGCAATGGAAGTTGCAATTTTTAGTGATAAGGCATGCATTGATGAGGAGATTGTAAGACTTAGAAGTCATGTATCACAGCTCAAGGAAAGCCTTAATAGCAATGAACCAATAGGAAGAAAATTAGACTTTATAGTTCAAGAAATGAATAGAGAAGCCAATACCATTGCCTCTAAAGCAAATGATGTTGACGTGGTTCATCTAGTTTTAGACGTAAAAAATGATATAGAAAAAATTAGAGAACAAGTTCAAAATATACAGTAGTTTAAGGAGGATAAAAATGGGTATAAGGTTAATCAATATAGGATTTGGCAATATAGTTTCTGCTAATAGATTAGTTGCTATAGTTAGTCCTGAATCTGCACCTATTAAAAGAATAATACAAGAAGCACGAGATCGGGGTATGCTTATAGATGCAACTTATGGTAGAAGGACTAGAGCTGTTATAATTACTGACAGTGATCATGTAATACTATCAGCAGTGCAACCTGAAACTGTGGCTAATAGACTAGCATCTAAAGATGAAGAAGCTATAGATGAGGTTGATGAAGATGAAAAATAAAGGACTTTTAATAGTATTATCTGGACCATCAGGAGCTGGAAAGGGAACACTTTGCAAAGCATTATTAAGTAGAGAAAAGTTCTGGCTATCTGTTTCAGCAACTACAAGAGCACCTAGAAAGGGAGAGGTGCCGGGAAAAAGTTATTATTATTTGAGTAAAGAAGAATTTAAAAACAAGATTTTAAATAATGATTTTTTAGAGCACGCTGAAGTATATGGTAATTTCTATGGCACTCCCAAATCTAATGTTATAGAAAGACTAGAAAATGGAGAAGATGTAATATTAGAGATAGATATTCAGGGTGCTTTAAA
>NZ_BAEV01000133.1 GCF_000246895.1 Clostridium arbusti SL206
ACACCGTAGTATTAAGAAATAAACAGTGATAGCAATCATATAATAGTAATGGAGTGATGATGGAGGTAATTAAATTGACAAGAAAACATAATAGATTAACAAAGAAAAGATGGGGAATAATAATTGCCTCTATTGGGGCAGGTATTATAATAACATTCATTATTCCAGTTTGGGGTTGGATTATGGCAGTTGGTGCTGGTCTAATTTATTGTGGTTGGAGTTTAATTAATCATTCACATGATCACTAGGGAGGGATTATATGAAAATTTTTGCTTTTAAACTTCCAAAGTTCTTATCCTCAGTAATAAAAATTTTTATGAAAAAATAGGTAAAAATAAAAAATGCAATTGTATATACAACTGCATTTTTTATCTTTATATAGCACGTTGAACTTTACCTGAACGAAGGCATCTTGTACATACGTGTATTGTTCTTGGTGTTCCATTCACGATTGCTTTAACTTTCTTTACGTTAGGAAGCCAAGTTCTTTTTGATTGACGATGTGAATGACTGTATTGAACTCCAGCTACTAATCCTTTATCACATATATCACATTTTCTTGACATTAAAAACACCTCCTTAAATGAAGCTATGAACTTCATAATTAGCACAAACATTATTTTATCATAGAATATATAAAATATGCAAGTGAAAAATGAATTAAGAAAAGTATAAATGGATTAATTTTCTTGAATTATTAACTCATTTAATATAAAATGTTTATATGGTAAAGAATAAGGAGGAATTGGAACTATGGGTATAACCAATGAAAATGGATCCATTAACTATTCAGTTGATGTTCTTGCTAATATCGTAGGTATTTCAACTATGGAATGTTACGGTGTAGTTGGTATGGCTTCAAAAAATGCTAGCGACGGTTTTTGGGAATTGATTAGAGGAGAAAATCTAAGTAGAGGTGTAAAAATAAACTCAAAAGATAATAATATTAATATAGAATTATATATAATTGTGGAATATGGTACAAAAATATCTGTTATTGCTAACAATATAATTCAAAAGGTAAAATATAATGTGGAAAACTATACAGGACTAAGAGTCTCTAGTATAACAGTTAATGTTCAAGGTGTTAGAGTCTAGGGAGGTACAAAAATTGGAATACTTAAAAATAGACGGCCGTAGTTTTTACAATATGATGGCAAATGCATGTAATAAGTTAGAAAAACAAAAAGAATTTGTTAACTCGTTAAATGTATTCCCTGTACCAGATGGGGATACAGGAACCAATATGTCTATGACTTTGAGAAGTGCTGTATCTGAAATGAAAGTTAAGGATGATGCTACTATTTCAGATATGTCAAAACAGCTTTCAAAGGGAGCATTAATGGGTGCAAGAGGAAATTCGGGTGTTATTCTATCTCAAATATTAAGAGGTATATCTATTGGTCTTCAAAATATTAGAGAAGCTAATTCCCATCAGTTTGCAAATAGCCTTATGGAAGGATGCAAATCTGCATATAAAGCTGTTATGCGCCCCACAGAGGGAACTATACTTACTATTGTAAGAACTGCTGGGGAAGAAGCTACAAATAGCGATGAAAAAGATATAACAGAATTAATGAAAGATATTTGTAAACAATGTGAAGATGTTCTAAATGAAACGCCGAATATGCTACCAATCTTAAAAAAGGCTAAGGTAGTAGATGCTGGTGGAATGGGTTTTTTAATAATACTTAGGGGTATGTACGAGGCTCTTGATGATAATATAGAATCGCCTTTGATAGAAAATAAAGAACCAATAGTAGAGGATTTTAAACATCAGCAGGATATAGATCCATCACAGATAAAATTTGGATATTGTACTGAATTTTTTATTAAATCTAAAGCAGCTGATTTAGAATCTTTTAAGAAAGATTTATCTTACCATGGAGATTCTATGATTGTAGTGGGTGCTGATGATATTGTAAAAGTTCATATTCACACAAATGATCCTGGGCTTATTTTATCTAAAGCTTTAAAATTAGGGGAACTTTCTAAAATAAAGATTGATAACATGAGAGAACAGCATAGACGTATTTTAGAAGCTGAATATCCTACTGAAAAAAAATCTGACACCCATGAAGTAAGTGGGGAAAGTAATAGTTCAAAGAAATATGCATTTATTTCTGTTGCTTCAGGTGATGGAATGACACAAATATTTCAGGATCTAGGAGTTGACTATGTAATTGAAGGTGGTCAAACAATGAATCCAAGTACTGAAGATATTCTAAGTTCAATTAATAAATTGAATGCGGAGAATATATTTGTACTTCCAAATAATAAGAATATAATAATGGCTGCTACTCAAGCAGCAGAACTTAGTGATAAAAATGTTATGGTAATACCTACAAAGACTATTCCACAGGGAATAACTTGCCTTACAGAATTTAATGTAGAAGAGGATAGTAGTACAAATGTAGATATTATGACAAAAGCAATGGATAAAGTATTAGCAGGAGCGGTAACTTATGCTGTCAGAGATACTGAAATTAATGGAAAACAGATTAAGCAAGGAGATATACTAGGCTTAATAGAAGGCGAAATTAAAGAAACAGGAAATAATATATATAGCAGTTGCCTGAATATAATAAAACAAATGGTTGGAGAAGATAGCGAGCTTATTTCTATATATTATGGAGATGGATGTGATGAGGCTAAAGTTATAGATTTAGTAAGTAAATTAGAAACATCTTATCCAGAATTAGATGTTCAATATAGCAATGGACAGCAGCCTTTGTATTATTTTATAGTTTCAGTTGAATAAAAAAGCCTAAGGGCTTTTTTTATTACAAAAAATTATTAAAAATCATATGGAGGGGAGCTTCTATGAATGTATATAATGATATAAGTTCAATAAAAGGTGTTGGGCCTAAACTTAAAATTGTACTCAATAAATGTAACATTTTTTCTGTGTTAGATTTATTATTATATTTTCCAAGAGATTATGAAAATGTATCTTATACAAAAAATATAAATGACTTTGATAAGGGGAGTAAAGTCATGATAAAATGTAGATTTTTAAAAAATGAAGGTAGTTTTAGAAGTAAAAATGGAAAGATAGTTTCAAAATTGATTTTTACAGACGGTTTGAATATTTTTAAAGGCGTTTGGTTTAATATGCCATATATTTATAAGACTTTTATATTGGATAATGATTATATATTGCTAGGAAAGATAAATAAGGTTAAAGGTGAAATAACTTTAGATGTTCCTCAAGTTGTTAAGAATGAAAATATAGAATCTGGAAAGCTTATTCCAATCTATGCCTTAAGAGAAAACTTAAAGAGTACCTACATTATAAAGATAGTAAACTTCGTTTTATCACAAATTAATATTGAGGAAAATCTACCACTATGGGTTCTAGAAAAACATAAATTTTATTCCTTAGATAAGGCTATAAGATGTATTCATAATCCTAAGAATTTAATTGAATTAAATGAGGCAAGAAGGAGATTGAAATTCCAAGAGTTGTTTACATATTCATTAAAAGTTTTAATGTTAAGAGATTATATAAATAAGGGTAAAAAAGGTATAGCTTTTAAAATTTCAACGGAGCTTACTGAATTAAAGAATAATATACCTTATTCACTTACTAATGCTCAAAGTAAAGTTATGAGAGAAATTTTAATAGATGAAAAAAAACCTATAGCAATGAACAGACTGGTACAAGGAGATGTGGGGTGCGGAAAGACTATTATAGCTTTAATTGCCATGTTCAATGTAATTAAAAACGGATATCAAGCAGTTTTATTAGCTCCTACAGAAATACTTTCAAAGCAACATTATACTGAGGCGGAAAAACTACTATCAAAATTTGATATAAATATAGGATTATTAACAGGAAGTATTAGTGACAAGAATAAAACTATTATTAAAAATGATTTGAAAGAAGGTAAAATTAACCTAGTAATAGGTACTCATGCACTTTTAGAGGACAATGTTGAGTTTAAAAATCTAGGGATGGTTGTAACGGATGAACAACATAGATTTGGCGTTATGCAAAGAAGTAAAATATTCAACAAAGGAAATAATATAGATGTACTAGTAATGACTGCAACGCCTATACCTAGAACTTTAGGGTTATATCTATATGGAGACCTAGAAGTGTCAAGCATAGATGAACTTCCACCTGGAAGGCAAAAAGTGGATACTTATTATACTGATAAAAAAGATAGTGAAAAAGTATATAAATTTGCACTTAAAGAACTTGAGAAGAAAAGACAAATTTATGTGGTCTGCCCATTAGTTGAGGAAAATGATGAACTTGATTTAAGTTCTGTAAATAGCTTGATGGAAGAACTTAAGAAAAAATATTTTAAGGATTTTGCAGTTGAAATGATTCATGGAAAAATGACAGGTAAAAATAAAAATGATATAATGAACAGGTTTAATATGGGAGAAATAGATGTATTAGTATCAACAACAGTCATTGAAGTAGGCGTAAATGTACCAAATGCTAGCATCATTATTGTAGAAAATGCAGAAAGATTTGGTCTTTCACAACTTCATCAATTAAGAGGAAGAGTTGGAAGAGGTAAAGATAAATCCTATTGTTTTTTAATTGCCAATATAAAAAGTAAGACAGTTAAACGCAGAATGGAAATACTAAAAAATAGTAATGATGGATTTTATATAGCTGAAGAGGATTTCAAAATTAGAGGAAGTGGTGAAATATTTGGTTTCAGGCAACACGGTGAAGATAATCTTATATTATCTAATTTAATGGAGGATTCCAATATATTGAAA
This sequence comes from Clostridium arbusti SL206, assembly GCF_000246895.1. Lineage (GTDB taxonomy): Bacteria > Bacillota > Clostridia > Clostridiales > Clostridiaceae > Clostridium_I > Clostridium_I arbusti. The sequence goes on from NZ_BAEV01000133.1 coordinate 4,744, forward strand.
GAAGCTAACAGAGAAGCTAAAGAGTTGATTAAAAGTAATACAGAAAAGGATATATTTATTAAAAATCATATTTTAAATAAATTAGAACTTACATCAAAGTATATATGTTTTAATTGACAACAAATTATGAATTAAATATAAAACAGTTAAAAAACTTTGTATAAATTAAGCCTATATGCTACAATATTAGGGAAATGCAAGGTAAAGGGAGGAAAAAATATGAGGATAATTGCTGGTCTTGCTAAGGGAAGAAAATTATTATCACCCGAAGGAATAGGAACAAGACCAACTTTAGATAGAATAAAAGAATCAATGTTTAGTATAATTCAAAATGAGGTACCATATGCTACAGTTTTAGATGTATTTGCAGGTACAGGAAGTCTTGGACTGGAAGCGGCAAGTCGTGGTGCAAAGCAATGCTATTTAGTTGATAAAGGTCCCATAACCTTTCCCATATTAGAAAAAAATGTAGAAAATCTAAAATTTCAACAGATTTGCAAGTGCTTGAATATGGATTCTTATAATGCATTAAATAAATTGGCTAAAGATGGTATTGTGTTTGGATTAATATTTGTGGATCCACCTTATATGAAAAATATGATTCCGAAAGCTATAGAAATAATTGATGAAAAAGGCTTATTGAATAGAAATGGTTTAATTGTAACTAAGATTGATTCCAGTGAAGAAATATATGGGGGAAATGAAAAAATAAATTTAATTGATTCTAGAAAGTATGGCAATACAACAGTCTGTTTTTACAGATACAAGGAGGACTGAAATGAAGGTAGCTGTCTATCCAGGAAGCTTTGATCCAATAACTAATGGACATTTAGATATAATTAAAAGAGCAGCCAATGTATTTGATGTAGTTATAGTAGTAGTTCTTTTAAATCCACAAAAAAAAGGATTGTTTTCTGTAGAAGAAAGACTAGAACTTATAAAAAGAGTAGTAAAATCTAATGAAAATGTAAAAATAGAATGTTATAATGGACTACTTGTAAACTTTATGAAGGAAAAGGGAGCAAAAGTTATAATAAAGGGGCTTAGGGCTATATCAGATTTTGAGTATGAATTTCAAATGGCTCTTATGAATAATAAACTAGATCCAAATGTAGAAACGGTATTTATGATGACTAGAGCTGAATATTCTTATTTAAGTTCATCATCAGTTAAACAAGTTGCTGTATTTGGTGGATGTATTAAAGGATTGGTCCCAAATGAGATTGTTTCAGATGTACTAAAAAAATCTCAAAGCTCTAAATAAGGGGAGAATACAAATATGAATGTTATGAAGCTTTTAGAATATTTATCAGATATTATAGATACATCCACAAAACTACCTATGACAGGTAAGGTTGTTATAAATAAAAAAGAGATTTCAGAAATTATTAATGACATAATTTCTGCTCTTCCTGATGAATTAAAAAAAGCTCAATGGATATTAAATGAGAAGGATAGAATATTAAGTGACTCTCTACGAGAGGCTGACATCATTAGAAGGCGAAATGTACAAACAATAATGAAAGAGATTGAAAATCATGATATAACAAAAGATGCAAAGAAAAGTGCCGAAGAGATAATTGCTTCAGCACAAAGTACTGCAAAAGATATCAGACTTGGATCTAGAGATTATGCTGATGGTGTACTTAAAGATTTAGACAAAGAAGTTAAGGAAATCAGCGATATTATGCTTTCAAATATAAAGAAAGAAATGGAAAATTTTTTAATAAGATATCAGGAAAAAATTAATTTTACTAGTGGTGTAATCCAAGATAATATTAAAGAAGTTAAAAAGATTCGATAAATTTTATGCCTTTATATATTATAAATGGGAATATAGATATTAATATCAATATAAGTATTAATATATTGGAGCTTGTAAAGGGATTATAGGATCCTTGATTTATTGTAAGTATGCCATAATTACTAATTTTAAATAATATTATGGTAATACCAGAAGAAATCACACCTTGAAATATTTTCCTATATATGTATTTAAACAGTGAAAAATTATATCTATTTGTATAAGCATAAGTCTGTGCTATAACACATAATCCACCAAAGGAAGTAAAAAAGCTAAATAACATTAATTTTAGTTCTACACTTAAGGCCGAAGTAGATACTATACTACATCCATTAGTCATTTCAATAGAACCAAGTAGAAGTGAACTCAATATTGTATTTTGATTTACTGCAGAGAATACTGCAGTATTTTTTATTGTTCCAAGTAACACTGAAAAAACAGTTACAAAGCCTAAAACTAGAAGAGAAGATGATATAGAGTTCTCTACACTATTTTTAAGAACTTTACCTATATTTTGCTTTTTAAAAACGTGTTTTTCAAGGATTATATTTTTGGAAGGTATATTATTACTACTTGGTAGTAATAGGCCCATAATAAAGCAGGCCATATAACTTGAAATAAGTAATATATATCCATATTGAGAAGAACCGAGCATACTTTCACCTATAGTTCCAACTAAAAATAAGGGGCTGCAGTTTGTGGCTATATTAATAAGTCTAGAAGCAGTATTAAAATCAATGTCTTTTTTTTCTAAAAGTTCACAACAATATTGTGCACCCATTGGGTATCCACAAAAGGAACTAATTATTAATACAATGCTGCATTTATTTGGAAGTTTTAGAGGTTTACAAAGTATATTACCAAAGACTTTAGAATAAATATGAATTCCATCATAGGCTATAATTATATTTAAAAGCATTGTAAATGGGAACATAGTAGGAAATACTTTATAGACAAATAGCTTGGCTCCATTAAGTGCATTATTTATACAATTTGATGGATTTGCAATAAGTGAAAATACAATAAATGAACATAAAATAGTAACAACTATACTGGTAATCTCATTTTTGGTATAGTTGTGTAGTAAAACAAAAATTGTAAAAAATACCAAGGTGGTGATTATATAAAAAATAATATTCAAGTGAAAATCTCCTTATAAGTAATCTAATCTATTTATATTTAAAAAGGAGATAATTATTACTATGAATTTATAGTATAAAGGGACTTTTTAGATAATCCCATAGAGGATCTATATTTTTATTTATAATACTATAGGCTTTAGTTGCAAGTATATCTAATTTGAGACATTCATTAGAATCCTTATATTTTGGAAGTTTAGTAAAAACTGGTATGCTTGAATTACCTTTAATATATCTTAGAATCTCTATACCTTTCTTATTAAAAGCAAGTACTCTAGCATAAGGACAAGGATTTTTCCTTAGAATTTCAGTTTTATAATTTTCAAAACCAATAAAATACTGACATAAAATTCTACTTAATCTTGTATAAGAATACCTTTTACTCTTTATAGTATACATAAGTTCATCAAAATTTTTACAGTTGATTATTGATTTATAAATTTTATTATGTAAGCCTTCATTAGCATCTGGAATTTTATCTAAATTGTTTGGGATAGTAATACATTTATATTTTAAAAATTCAAAGATGTTATGTGGAAAGGTAAAATCATAGCTGTTATATAACATATATGAAAGTTCCTTATAGGTGGAGATTGGTAAATAATTAATAAGAGTTTCTAGATTATTTTTATTTTCTAATTGTAATCTTATTGCTGTTGCACTAGGAAAGTTTGATTTTATATCTCTTTCATTGTACTTGTCTCCCTCCCTTTTTATAGTTAGAGGTCTTATAGTGCTATTTAATTTTATTAAACTTTTACAATATTCAATTGCTAAAATATTATTTGAGGTAGAAAGTAAAGTGTCTATAGAATTTGTTAAATTTATATCACTTTTCTTAGATAAAAAGGTTAATAGGGCTTTGCTTCTAGCTGTAAAATATGGTAAACCCGAAGAAATATATGTTTTTAATAAATCTGAATACTCAGAAGGAGGACTTTGTAAAAGTTGTGCTACATAATTAATTAATTCTAAGTTACCAGATTCACTCCCAAAACATAATGAATCCACTACATTCAGATTATTTAAAAGACTTACTGCACCGTAAGAAAAAAACTCTGCTGAAGAAATGCTATATATAGCAGGAAGTTCTATTACGAGGTCTATGCCATTTAACACTGCTAATTTAGAACGAGACCATTTATCTATTAGAGCTGGTTGTCCTCGCTGAACAAAATTTCCACTCATTATTCCTATAATACCATCACAATTTGAAAGCTCTTTTGTTTTATTAATATGAAAAACATGACCATTATGTATAGGATTATATTCTGCTATTATTGCTGAAATTTTCAAGAAATCACCTACTTAATTATTATGAGTCACATGAATTATATTTGATAAATAAATAACAGACAAATGTAAATTTATCAAAAAAATCATGGGAAATTATATAATATTATATAATTTTATCATTTTAACTATTAAAAAATTATATAATAGTTAAAATTGTGAGAAACTTTTTAATATATTGAAAATAAATTTTTTGTTTTTTTTTATTGAAATTAGTACAT
>NZ_BAEV01000132.1 GCF_000246895.1 Clostridium arbusti SL206
TCTTATGATATTTATAGTATGTGCTAATAGAAATAATTATATTAACTATAAATGGAATATTAAATACTTGTAAATAAATGGAAAATAATATAATATAAAACTTGCTAATATAATATTATATTCAAAAATTTATAAAAAATGACTAGGGGGATATAAAATGTACAAAAAATCTTTTAAATTTTTAAGTCTAATTGTTTTCATAGGTGCATGTTTCTTGACATTAATATTTTCGTTTAATGTCAGGGGAATTGAGAATACTTATAGAGATCCTAAAAATAAACCAATAGAAGTAGATACTAATAAACCTAAAAATGCTAATGTGAAAATTTTAGGGAATACTTATTCAGATAAAAATAAAAGTAATAATATTAAATTAGAGAAAAGTAATAACAATGCTGTAACATTAAAAAATTATAGAAATAAGAAAAGATATACCAATGTTTACAAAGTGATTGTTCATATAGGGAATCAAACTGTAGATGTATATAATAATAATGAATTAATAAAAGCAATGGTGTGTTCTACTGGAATAAATAGTGATCCTACACCTACTGGAACATTTGTAACAGGAAATAAAGGAACTTCTTTCTTTAGTGATAAATATGGAGAAGGAGGCTATTATTGGACGAGCTTTCTAGGAAATTATCTTTTTCATAGTGTTCCTTTTGACAAGAGTGGTAATATCATACCTATACAAGCAGCAAAACTTGGACAAAAAGCTTCTCATGGGTGTGTTAGACTATCTGTTGAAAATGCAAGGTGGATTTACAATAATATACCTAGAAATACTAAAGTGTATATTGAAACATAATATATATGGAAGAAATATATATTTATAGGAGTTTAAGATGTGATTTTTAAAATAAGAATTTTAAGAAGAAAGCCATATTAAGTTATGATGTGAAATTTCATTGACTAATAAGGCTTTTTATTATGCAACAATTTATAAATTAATATACTTATTGAAATTTTAGAATTTATGTAATAACATGAAAATATCAATAAATCTTATATACTTCTACTAAATAGAAATGTGTTGCTTGTATCCCTGTATTTAGAGCAGTGGAGTATTATAGCTGCTAGTCAAATGAAAAAATTCAGGCTTAAGTTTTCAATATTATAGTTTCAAATAAGGATTATTGAAAGATTCTAAAGTGAATGCTTTAAAATCATATTAACAATTAAGAAAAACTATCTGGCTATTGTATTTCAATAGTAAGATAGTTTTTAATTTTATATTAGGCATATTCAAATAAATAAATAGTCAGTATGCTAGCCTATTTTGAATCTTACTGCGTCAGCAGAACCCTCAGATAGCCCACTATCCTCGGAACCTGCTTCCTTGCTCAATTCAAAATATTCGTCGCATCTTTGACTTACTATTTATTTTCACATGCCTTATAAATTATTACCTCAAAATGATAAGTTTAATAAAAATATATTTTAAGGCAATTATTAATTTATTTATACAAGTCTGATTAATATAAATTGTATGGAACTTAGTTATATTAATGTACTATCCATTAACTATAGTGTATATGTAATGGATAGTACATTAGTGTGAATTAAAAATAGACAATAGCAGAGCGCTAAAGAAAATAGCTATATTATAATAAATATAATTTATTACAATATATTACCATAAATATTTACTAAAAATATTTATGGACAAAATAAAAATGGACAGGAAGTTGAATAAAATATATATTAAGGGGCAATAATCAAGTTAGTTTGTAAATCAATATAATATTAGGAGGTTATAATGAAAAAACAAAATTGTATTATATGTGGGAAGCCTCTAACTGATGGTATAATAGTTAATGGCAGAAGTATTTGTAAAGCCTGTGAAGAAAGACTGATAAATTTAGAACCTGGTAATGATTTTTATGAGTACTATAAAGAGTCTATAAGAAAGAATATAATTCAACTGAGGGGAGCGGAATACATTTGTCAAAATTACCACTTGTAGAGGGTATAATTAAATACATAAGAGAAAATAATGCAATGTTTTGTATGCCTGGTCATAAAGGGGGAAGAGGATTCCAAAATACAGACATAGGAAAAGAACTATATGATAATTTTATAAAAGCTGATATTACAGAAGTTGAGGGAGTAGACAACTTGCATCACCCAGAGGGTATAATTAAAGAAGCAGAAAATATGTTGCGAGATTTTTATGGTAGTAAAAAGTCATATTTTTTAGTTAATGGTAGTACTAGTGGAAATTTAGCTATGATATTTTCTTCCTTTAAGGAGGGTGATAAGGTTATAGTAGAAAGAAATTGTCATAGGTCTATTTTTAATGGAATAATAATGAGAAAGCTTAAACCAATTTATATAAAAAATAAAGTATATGAAAAATTTAATGCACCTCTATCTATTGATGAAGATTATTTGTTGAAATTGTTAGATAATAATTTAGATGCAAAGGGAATTATAATAACTTATCCAAATTATTATGGAGTCTGTTGTAATTTAAAATTCATAGTGGAGGAAGCTCATAGAAGAGGAATAAAGGTGCTTGTAGATAGTGCCCATGGAGCTCACTTTGGAGTACATGAAGAGCTTCCAGAAAATGCTGTAAATCTAGGAGGGGATTTTGTTGTTATGAGTTCGCATAAAACCCTTCCCAGCCTTACGCAAACAGCATATTTACATATTGGAAAGAACATTGATATTGAAAAGGTGGATTTCTATGTAAGTGCCTTTTTAAGTACAAGCCCTTCTTACATATTAATGTGCTCTATGGACTATGGGAGGTATTACTTACAGGATAAGGGTAATATGGAATATAAAAAGTTAATTGACCTGTGTAACCTTTATAGAAATAAGATAAACAATTTAGAAGGATTTCACATAATTTCTATAGATGATTTAAAATATAATCACATAGATGTAACAAGATATATTTTAAATGTAGGAGAAGGACTTAATGGGTATAAACTCTATGAATATCTAAAAAATAATAAAATACAGCCGGAAATGTGTGATGGAAATAATATAGTTCTTATATTTTCTCCTTTTAATACTGAATGTGAATTTGAACATCTCTACAGAGTGCTTATAGATTGTAACATTAAGGATATACAGGATAGAAAATTTCATATAATAGAGTCAGGCATACCAGATATAGAGCTTATGCCTTTTGAAGCAATAGAGAGAGAATATAAATTAGTAAATTATAGCCAAGCTTTAGGAAAGATATGTAGTGAGGCTATCGTTCCATATCCACCAGGGGTTCCTGTGATATTACCAGGTGAGATTATAGATAATAATACAATAGAAACAATAGAATACTATATAGGAGAAAGATGCACTATACTCGGTATAGATGAATATGAGAAAATTAAAATTATACAATAAGAATATTGGAGGAACAAATGAGTAAGATATTTTGCTTATTAGGTAAAAGTGGATGCGGAAAGGATACTATATTTAAAAGATTAATGGATCATAAGAAGTTAAATTTAAAACCTATAGTATCTTATACTACAAGACCTAAAAGAGATGGAGAAACTGATGGGGTAGAATACTATTTTATAAATAAAAGGAAGTTGAAACAATATGAAAGTATGGGAAGAATTATAGAAGTTAGAAAATACAGTACTGTAAATGGAGATTGGTATTATTCAACTATAGATGATGGACAAATTAGTATAAAGGAAAATAGTTATCTTATAATAGTTACATTAGATGCTTATAAAAGCTTACAACAATATTTTGGAATAGATATGGTAATCCCAATTTATATTACTTTAGATGATGGGATAAGATTAGAGAGAGCGTTAAAAAGAGAAGAGAAAGAAGAGAACCCAAATTACAATGAACTTTGTAGAAGATTTCTTGCAGATGAGAATGATTTTAGTGTAGAGAAATTAAAAAATGCTGGAATCAATAGGTTATATTATAATTATGATATTGATCAATGTATTGAGAGTATAGAAGCGGATATTTTAAATGAATATATATAAATATTATATTAGTTACACAACTTATTAACAGAAACCTTATTATACTTAATTATAGAAAATTGTGATAAAATATAGATATACGGTCTATGTATTTAATAATAAAATAAAGAAGTACGGATAAGGGGAGGTTATATTTATGAAGCTTATTATTGCCATAGTACAAGATGACGATGCTGGTGATTTAATAGATGTTTTAACAGAAGATGATTTTCGAGTAACAAAACTTGCAACTACCGGGGGATTTCTAAAGGCAGGTAATACAACTCTTATGATAGGAGTTGAAGAGAAGGATGTAGATAAGGTAACTGGAGTAATTGAAGAAGAGTGTAAAACTAGAGAACAAGTTATAACATCACCTTCACCTGTAGGCGGAGCTACAGGTTTATATGTGCCTTATCCTGTTGATGTAGAAGTAGGTGGAGCTACGATATTTGTAGTAGATGTAGATAAATTTATAAAGATTTGATGGTGAAGAATATGAAACTTGACAATATAATTGGACATAATGATATTAGAAAGAGTTTAATACATTCTATAGAATCAGGAAAATTTTCTCATGCGCATTTAATAACAGGCGAGGATGGTATAGGAAAAAGTTTTGTTGCTTTTGAGGCTGCTCTGAATATTTTAGGTAAAGATTCCTATAAGGAATATGCAGACATAAATCAGTGCAGAATAATAAATAATAAGAAGTCTATTTCTGTAGATCAGATTAGAGCTATAATAGAAGAATCAAATAGAAAACCATATGAGGGAAATAAAAAAGTAATAATACTCCATGATGCAGATAAAATGACCATACAAGCACAGAATGCTTTTTTAAAGACTATAGAAGAACCTCCTGTAGGTGTATTTGTTTTATTGTTATGTGAAAATCAAGAAAAGCTACTAGATACCATTAAATCAAGATGTCAGATTCATAAATTAAGGAAACTAAGAGAAAAGGAAATGGATGAATTTATTTATAAAAAATATCAGAATATCTCTAAAGATGAAATAAAGGCAGTTAAGGCCTTTGCAGATGGTATACCTGGTAGAGCAATAAAGTTTATAGATAATAATTCATTTAAAGAAATACGAGAAAGACTAATTAAAATAATGATGGATACAAATAATGTAGATATAGAAAATTTTCTTAGAAATGAAGAGTTTTTAATAAAATATAAAGACATATGGCAGGAAGTTTTAACATGTCTGCTATCTTATGTGAGAGATATTATGATTTATAAAGAAACAGGCATGGATGAATTAACTATAAACTTGGATAAAATTGAATATATAAAGAAATTAGCTGAAGTATTTTCATATAAGAAACTTAATAATATTATTGATATTGTGAATAATACTAAAAGTAATTTAGAGAGTAATGTAAATGCAGCTATGACTTATCATATAATGTTACTTAAGATATATAAAAAGAAATAATAAGTCAAAATCAACCAGCATAATGACTGGTTATTTCTTTTCAGATACCTAAAATGAAAGAAACTAAATAATAATGATATAGATAAAGAAATACAGGAGGTTTAACATGGTAACTGTTGTAGGAGTACGATTTAAAAAAGCAGGAAAAATATATTATTTTTCTCCAGGAGAACATGATATAAAGAGTGGAGATAATGTCATAGTAGAAACTGCCAGAGGAGTAGAATTTGGTAGCTGTGTTATAGGATCTAAAGAAGTTAGTGATGATAAGATAGTTCTACCTTTAAAGAATGTTATAAGAAGAGCCAATAAAGAAGATGAAAAAAAATATTTAGAAAATAAATCGAAAGAGAAAGATGCTTTTAATATTTGTGCAGAAAAGATACAAAAACATGATTTGATTATGAAGCTTATAGATGTAGAGTATACTTTTGATAATAATAAAATAATATTCTATTTTACTGCTGAGGGAAGAGTAGATTTTAGAGAACTGGTAAAGGATTTGGCATCAGTTTTTAGAACTAGAATTGAACTTAGACAAATAGGAGTAAGAGATGAAGCAAAAATGATAGGTGGATTAGGACCATGTGGAAGACCAATGTGCTGTTCAGTACATTTAGGTGATTTTGCACCGGTATCTATCAAGATGGCTAAGGAACAAAATTTATCCTTGAATCCTACTAAAATTTCAGGGATTTGTGGAAGACTTATGTGTTGTCTTAACTATGAACAGAAGACTTATGAAAATATAAGAAAAAGGCTTCCAAAGGTGACATCAATTGTTGAAACAGCAGAATATGGGAAAGGTGAGGTTATATCAAATAGTGTAGTTAATGAGAGTGTTAAGATAAAGGTGAAAATTGAGGATGGGGAAGAAACTATTAAAGAAGTTTCTATAAATGAACTTAATTTAGTATCTGGTTCTTTTGAAGGTGCAGTTGATGAGTCAGATATTAAACTAGAGATTGATGGAGAAGATGAAAAGACTATAAAGGATTTGTTTAAAGCAGACTAGGAGGATAAAGATGAAGTCCATTCTTAAAATTTGCAATATGAGAACTTTAAATGATGTTAGTGTAGTGAGAAATTCTATAGCATCTAATGAAGGCGTTGTGGCTTGTCAAATAAATAAGGAAAAAGGTGAGATAGAAATAGTGTATGATGCTTATTCTTTAGATATGGATAAAGTCATAGAATCTATAGAAGATTTAGGATTTACTGTAATATAAAATACACTTTTAAAAATTACGAAAACATGATACAATATTTATGGTAAACTTGTACCTAAAACTTTAAGGAGGTGTGTTTTAAATGGCATACAAAATTAATGATTCTTGTGTAAGTTGTGGAGCCTGTGCTTCAGAATGTCCAGTTAACGCTATAAGCCAAGGAGATTCTTTATTTGTGGTAGATGCTGATACTTGCATTGATTGTGGAAACTGTGCTAACGTTTGTCCAGTTGGAGCTCCAGTACAAGAATAGTGTATAATTACGAAATAAAAATAAGAAGCCTATCTTTCTAGATAGGCTTCTTATTTTTATTGTAACCAATATATATTATGTTATACTATGTATATAAAAATATCAGGGGGAAATGGGTATGCTTAATATATTTAGGGACACCTTTCGAGTTATGTCACCAGCTAATGGAAATGTAGTGAATCTTAGTAAAGTTTCAGATAGAATGTTTTCAGAAGGTATAGTTGGCAAGGGGATAGCAATAGATCTAACTGATGATATAATAAAGGCACCTATAAATGGTAAAATCAAACTTATATTTAATACAAATCATGCTTTTATTATTACTAGTAAAAAAGGTATTGAATTACTAGTTCACATTGGAATAAATACTATAGAATTAAATGGAGATGGATTTAAAAGACTTGTAAATCAAGGTGACTTCGTAAGAGTAGGAGAACCTATTATAAAAATAGAGAGACAAAAGATTATAGATAAAGGATATGAACTTATTACGCCTGTAGTTATTACAAATATTGATAATATAAAAAATGTAAGTTATACAGAGAATACTTGTGTTTTAGGAAGCAAAAATTATATTATGACATATAAGGTAAAATAAATTAATAGATTTATTCTAATTGCAATATGTGAGTCTATTTGACTATAAAATACCCCAATATTAAAAACAAACATAAATTTATGGGATAAGTCTACGATAATAAATATAAAGACAATAAACAATAAACAATAAACAATAAAAAATGATTAACTCGAGATAAGTATAAGGGGGAAACGGACTTGGCCATATCTACTATATTATTTTTAATTATAAGTTTTGCTGCGTTGATTGGATCATTTATTCTCGATGGAGGACATTTGATGGCACTTGTAGCAGTAGCACCAGCTATAATTGTATTTGGAGGTACTATTGGTGCTGTAGGTGTTTCATTTCCGGGAAATGAAATTAAGAACTTTGGAAAAGTTTTAAAAGTTGCTTTTACTAATAAAAAAGTAGATACTATAGAGCTTATAAGGTATTTTAAAAATATTGCATTTAAAACTAGAAAAGAGGGTCTTTTAAGTATTGAAGAGATGATTTCAGCAGATGAGAATATGGATCCTTTTATGAAGAAAGGACTTCAAATGGTGGTGGATGGAATAGAACCTCAAACGGTAAAAAGTACGCTTGAACTCAGTGCAGATCTTATTGAAGAAAGACACAGGGTCGGTATAGCTATGTTTGAATCAGCAGGAGGCTTTGCACCTACAATGGGTATTACAGGTACTGTTACAGGACTTGTTCACGTTCTAAACAATTTATCAGATCCTAGTAAACTTGGAGGCCTTATTGCAGGAGCATTTATAGCGACACTGTATGGTATAGGGTCTGCTAATTTTTTATGGTTACCCATTGGAACTAAATTAAAGGAGTTAAACTTTCAAGAGGTAGCAGAAAAAAATTTAATAATTGAAGCAATCATCTGTATTCAAGAGGGAATTAATCCAAATACACTTGAAGAAAAATTAAAAGGTTTCTTAGACAAAAAACAATTGGAGGAATATAACAGGGGAGAAAGTGGTGAGGAGAAGTAATGAGGAAGAAAAAGCCACAAGAACATGTTAATACTGAGAGGTATATGCTTACATACTCTGACATGATAACTCTTCTAATGATGTTTTTTATAGTAATGTATGCATCTAGTAATGTAGATGCAATAAAGTACAAGCAAATATCTGATTCTTTTAAGGTCGCTTTTAGTGGTGGACAAACTATTGTTGGAAGTGGTGATTCCATGGATGTAAAGAACAAGTCATCTCACAATAATAGTAAGGAGTCTAATGGACAAGTACAAAATGATAAAGCTATTACTCAGGAAGAAAATAGACTTAATCAAGTAAAGCAAACTATAGATAATTATATTAAGGAAAATAATATGACTGCAAGTGTAAATACTGAAATTGAGGAAAGAGGATTAGTAGTAAGTGTTAGAGATACCTTATTTTTTGATTCTGGTAAGGCGGATGTAAAGCCAGAACTTGAAAAAAAACTTGTAGAAATAGGTAAAATATTAAATTCTATTGATAATTATATAAGAGTAGAAGGGCATACTGATAATGTTCCTATAAGTAATTATAAATATGCAGATAATTTAGATTTATCTACAGCAAGAGCTGCCGCAGTGGTTAGAGTCTTAATAAAAGAATCTAATATAAACCCTATTAGGCTTGCCGCAATGGGATATGGAGATCAAAGACCTGTAGCAAGTAATAATACGGAAAGTGGAAAGGCAAGCAATAGAAGAGTGGATATTGTAGTAATCGATAGTAAATTTAATGCTACGGAGGATAATACAAAGAAATAATTTTACTGAATATAAAAATAAAACTGTTGATATAAGTAAAC